>DASVTG010000086.1:0-13791 GCA_036387695.1 Hymenobacter sp.
CCAGGGCCGCGCGCTCTTCGGCGCTGCGGAGCAGGGCCAGGGCTTTTTCGCACACCCGGATGGTCGACGCCAGGTAGGGGTCGTGGCGCTGGTAGGCGCGGCTGCTCATGCTGCGCGGGTGCTTGCGTTTGCGGGTGGTCACGGCGTCCAGGTACAGAAATTGCCACTCGCGGCTGGCCCGCACCCAGAAATCGAAGTCCTCGTAGGCCAAGGTTTCGTCGTAGCCGCCGAGCTGGATTAGGCAAGCGCGGCGCATCATCATGGTGGGCGTGCTGATGACATACCGCCGCAGCACCTCGGCAAACACCCAACCGCTGGCCGGATACGGGCGCTTGCTGTCCTCGTTCAGCTGCTGGTGGTGGAAGCCGATGAATTGCCCGCTTTCAGTAATCAATTCCGCGTCGGAATAGACCATGCCCACGGTGGGCTCGGCCGTCTGAAAGGCGGCCACTTGCTGCGCGACGCGCCCGGGCAGCAGCACGTCGTCGGTGGCAAAATCGATGATGAATTCGCCCTGGCTTTGGCGAAAAGCCAGGTTGAAGGCCCGGCAATTGCCCACGTTTTCGGGCAGCAGCAGCAGGTGCCAGGTCGGGTACTGCGCCGCGTACTCGCGCAGGATGGCGGGGCTGCCGTCCGTGCTGGCATCGTCCACGAGCCATACTTCCAGGTTCGGGTACGTTTGGGCGACGACGGAATCCAACGCCTCCCGCACGAATGGCGCGTGGTTGTGGCACAGCGCCACAATTGTCACGAGCGCTGCGCCTAATGGCGCTGCGCTTGACGCAGCGCTTGACGCAGCGCTTAATGAACAATTAGGAATGAGCAATGAGCAATTGGGCATCGGCAGTAAAGCAAACGAAGAAAAATTGTTCATTCTTAATTGCTTATTGTTAATTGTTCATTGCTCACTGTTCATTCCTCATTGCTAATTGAACTGCCCCGCAAGCCAGCAGCACCAGTCCGTAGCGGGCGGCGTGGGCCAGCACCACCCCTTCCAGCCCGAAACGGGGCAGCAGCACCGCCAGCAACCCGGCAAACAGCGCGGCCGAGCCGGCCTGCACCGCCACGTACGGCCCCGTACGGGCCCGCGCCAGGAGTTGAAAAATGAATATCCAACTCAGGAATTTGGCCCAATCGCCGAGCAGCTGCGGGCCCAAAAACTCACGGGCGCCCAGGAGTTGCGGCGAAAACAACAGCGGCAATAACCAATTGCGGCACCAAAATATCAGCCCCAAGCCCACGGCCAGCGCCGGGGCCAGCAGGCCCAATACCCCCAGCAGGTAGCTCCGGGCGGCGCGCGGCTGGGCGGCCAGCGCCGCCAGCCGGGGGTAAAACACGCTGCTCATCACCGCGCCAAACACCATGGTGTAGTTGTCGGAGAGCTTGGCCACGGCCTGCCACAAATCGGTGCGCGCCGGCCCATAGGTAGCCAGCAACTGGGCGCGCAACGCATAGTCCACCGCTTTTCCAAACAGCAGCGAGCTGCCGGCCATGAGCAGGAACTGCCCCAGGCCCCGCAAGGCCACGCGGCTGATGCCCAACCGCAAGGGCAGCCGTATGCCGGCCCGCCCGGCCAACAGCAGGGCCGGCCCCAGCGCCACGCCCTGCGCCAGAACGTAGCCGAGCAAGACCGTGCCCAGTGCCAATCCATTCACCAGGCCCGCGACTACGGCGCCCGTGCCCAGCGCCGCCACCAGCACCGACAAGCCCAGGTAATCGCGCAGGCGTGCCGCGGCCAGCAGCGCGGCGCTCACCAGCCCCTGCGCGGTGAGCAGAGCCATTCCCGCGACAAACACCGCCAGATTGCCCCAGCTCCAATCGGCGGCCGTGGTTCGGCCGGTGAGGAGGAGCACCGTCAGGCCAACGAGGAGCACGCCGGCGTTCAGAACCGTGGCGGTGCCCAGCCAAAGGCGGGCGCGGGCGCTGCCGGGCCGCAACGGGGCCAGGAATTTTACCAGGCCCACGTTCACGCCATCGCTGGGCAAAGCGGTGAGCAGCGCCATCAGGTTTTGAAACTGAGCGAGCTGCGTGAGGCCGCCGGCCGGCGCGTACACGGCCACCAGCTTATTAACAACCAAGGCGCCTACCCCACGCGCCGCCACCGCCAGCCCGGAGCCCAGCGAACCGCGCACAAAGGAGCGACGGGGCGACGGAGTGACGGAGTGATTGGGGGAATGCTGGGCCATCGGGTTGTCGGCGCAAAGAACGGCAAGCCGAAGCCGCCTATCCACTCCGTTCATTCCTCCATTCACTCCCTCACTCCTTCACTCGCTACAGCGCCTTTTCCCAGCTCAAGCGCAGGCCCGCAACGCCGCCCAGATGCCGCTTGAACCGCAACAGCGAAGCATTCGGGCCGGTGTCGAGGGTGGAAGTGCCCAGGTCCAGCACGGCCAGGCTGCTTGCGCGGGCAAAAGCGTGCAGGCCTTCGTTGAGCAACACCACCGGGCTCAAGGAATTGCAGCGCAGCGGGCTGGCGGGGTAAAAATTATACAGCACCCGCTCGTGCACCCGAATGGCGACGGTGAGGGCAGCCCATTCCCCGTCGGGCTGGCGCACCGAGAAGAGGAAATGCTCCCGCGGAAACCGTTGAAAAAGCTCTTGTACCCTCCCCAGCGGCAGCGACAACTCCTGCCCCCGCTCGCGCCGGCAGGCCTGGATAAAGTCGTAGGCCGCGGGCAGCAAAAACGGTGGCTCCTGCTCCACGTGCAGGCCGTGGCGCCGGCATTTGTGCAGGCGGCGGCGCTCGGACGGGTGCAAATGCGCTTCGTAGTCGCGGGCCGGGTCGAGGTGGTAGTTCTGTTCGGCCAGGGCCACGCGGTAGCTGCGCTGCCGCAGGGTTTCGGCCAGCGCGGCGGCACCGGCCGGGTCGTAGGCGAAGGGATAGCTGCGCAGGTGCAGCTGCTGAAAACCGCGCTGCGCCAGCTGCTGCTCCACCGCGTCCAGGAACGCGTGCAGGTGCGCGCGGCCCAGGTGGGGCGCCATCTGCACCGCCCCAAAAGGAGCCTGGGCGGGGCTGCACGCCTGGCGCGCCGCCGGGTGCAGCGCCACGTGCAGCTGCGCCACCGTGGAGTCCGAAGCCGCTTCTTCCAAGTAAAAGCTGAGCACCGAGCCGGCGGGCTGCAAGGCCTGATGCTCCGGCCGCAAGTACAGAAACGACTCGAAAGCCAGCGGCCGCCGGGGCGCCGCCGGGCCGTGGGGCCCACTTTCGGCCGTGTACACGGAGTACGAAGGCGGCGCGTTCACTGCTACTTCATCAACCGCTAATCTGGAATCCGTACTTTTCAAACGTTAATTTCGTAGCCCGCTGGCAAAGTACGGCACAGATTAAATTCGCCCGTTGCTGCTTGCCCCGCAAAACCGTTGGGGTGGCAGCACGCATCTTCGCCCGCGGCCCCACGTAAGGCGCCGCCATGGCGGCCCGGCTTCTGTTTTTTCCCGTTGCATGACCCCCACTAGCTCCCCTTCCCAGGCCGCCGCCCGTGCTTCCGACCCGGACGACGCCCACGACGCGGCCTTTAGCGTCACGGACCGCGACGCCACCCACCAAGCCCGCAGCCAAACCGAGACGCTAGGCCAGCGCCCCGGCACGCTCACCGTTCGGGAGGGCGCCCTCCCGCCCCGCATGTTCCTGGTGTCGTACGACGACCAGAGCCTGCGGGAACAGGAATACACCAACTACGACGAGCTGTGGCAGAATTTCCAGGCCCACCCCGAGCTGCGGCACTGGATAGACGTGCGCGGCTACGGCGACCTGAAGCTGATGGAGCGCCTGATGCACGACTTCGACTTGCACCCGCTGCAAATGGAAGACGTGCTGGGCGACTTCCAGCGCGCCAAAGTGGACGTGTTCAGCGACAACCGCTTGTTCATGGTGTCGCGCATGACGGACTTTACTTCCAACCTGGAAATCGACGACGACCAGCTTTCGCTGTTCACGGGGCCGAATTACGTGCTCAGCTTTCAGGACGACTACAACGACTGCCTCGACCCGCTGCGCGCCCGCCTGCGCAGCAACTTCAGCCAAATCAAGCGCAAGTCGTCGCTGTACCTGGCCTATGCCCTCACCGACGTCGTGATTGACCATTACTTCCCCACCATGGCCGCCATCGGCGACTACATCGAGGGCCTGGAAGACCGGATTTTCTCGGAAAAGCGCGAGCGCCGGATGCTCAACCGCATTCTGCGCATCAAGAAAGACATCGTGCATTTTCGGCGGCTGGTGTACCCGGAACGGGACAAAATCAGCGAAATCCTGCGCATGCCCGCAGACGTGATGCCCGAAGACATCAAGGTGTTTTTCAAGGACGGCTACGACCACGCCATGCAAGCCCTGGACCTGTCGGAGAGCTACCGGGAAAACATCAGCAGCCTCACCGAGCTGTACCTATCCGACCAAAGCAACCGCATGAATGAGGTGATGAAGGTGCTCACCATCATCAGCGCCATCTTCATTCCGCTCAGTTTTGTGGCCGGGGTCTACGGCATGAATTTCCAGCGCGAAGCCCCGCCCAGCGGCCCCAATCCCCTCAACATGCCCGAGCTCTACCACCCCTGGGGCTACCCCGGCGTCCTCACGCTCATGGCCCTGATGGTCATCGGGCAGCTGGTATATTTCTACCGCAAAGGCTGGATGAGCAAGCAGCGCTAGCTTTTCATTTAACAGGTAGCAATTAACATTTAACAGCCGTTCAAGTGGCGCACCTGGCGCAGACAAAACGGCTGTTAAATGTTAATTGCTACCTGTTAAATGACTCAGCACCCGCTCCACTCGCTCTTGCACGCTGCCTTTTACCAGCGTGTAGGGAATGCGGTAGAAGTCAAGCTGCATGAGAATTGTGCCGTGCTGAAAGCTGCGCAAGGCCTCGGGGCCGCGCCAGCCGTCTTGCTCAAACGGCACGGTGGGCGCGCACACAAACGTGTGGGCGTAGCGCTGCCCGCACACGGCGGCCATGGCTTGCAGGGCGGGGTCGCAGCGGTGGAAATAGTAGTAGGAATACAGGGCCGTGGTGGCCGCGTTGGTGTCGCAAAACAGCACGGCCCGGGCCTGGGAGGCCGCTTCGTCCTCTAGCTCCACATGCCGCCGGGCAATGTAGAGCAGGTCTTCGTAGTCCAGGTTGCCGTTTTTTTGCTCGTGCAGCGTGCGGCCGTATTCGGGCACCCACACCGTGTTGCAGGCTTTGGCCAGGGCTTCGCACAAAGTCGATTTGCCACTGCTTTCGGCCCCGAGAAAAGTGACGCGCGGCACCGCTGCGGGCGGCACAGTGCCCAGCTGCGCCGCCACAAACGGATGCAGAAACGCAGCCACCCGGGCGGGGTTTTCCCGCGCTTGGCTTCCGGATATGGGCAGGCGCACGCGGGCCGAGTCCACCGCCACGTGCGCGGCGCCCAGGTGATGGGCAAAGCCCGGCCCGTACGCCTCGCTGCTGAAAACGACATCGACCCGCATGCCCTGCCTGGCCAGCCAGGCGCGCACGAATTCGCGGTGGGCGTCGTCGTTGGCCGCATCGGGCGGCACGCCGTCGGCCTCGGCCGAGAGCGCAAAAACCCGCAGCGGCGTGGTCCCGATGCGCGGCCCGTCGGCCAGTTCATCGCCGCGGTACAGCGTCCGCATCCAGTCGGCGCGCACGGCGGCGGGCGTGGCGCTGGAGTCCGGATTGGCGTACACCAGCACCACCAGTTCGGCTACCTGAGCGGCCGCGGTTTCGAGGAGCAGCTGGTGGCCGCGGTGCGGCGGCCAAAACTTGCCGACAACGAGCCCGGTGGAGAAAGCTGAATTCATGTGAACGAGGTGGTTGGACAGCGGGCTGAAAGGAAGCTTCGCAACAAAAAGGGACTAAGGCAGCGCCACCCTCATTTCCGTGCGGCGCAACTCGCGGCCTACCACGCGCACCAGTTGATACGTGTCGGTGGTGGCGTCGTAGGTGAGGCCCACGCCCGTGCCCGTGCTGGGCATCGACGCGCCGCCGAGCAGCCGCCCCTGCGCGTCGTAGAGAAACGCCTGGCCCGGGCCGGGCTCGGTGATGGCCACCACGCGCCGGCCTTTGCCAAAATCAAATAGCTGCACCAGCTTCTCGCCCGACGTCACGAAACGTTGCGTGAGCAGCGGCGCGGCCTGCGTGGGCAAATACACGTCGAGTTGGCCGCCGTCTTCGCGGGTCACCACAAAAGTGCGGCCCCGCGCGTCGGGCACCAAGCGGAAGCGCGCCGTGCGGCTCCAGGTGGCCAGTCGGCGCCGGCTGAGAATGTCGCCCGTCAGGGTGAAGGTCACGAGCTCGCCGTGCTGGTTCACCACCGTGAAGCGCGTGCGGCCCAAGGTGCTGCCCGCCTGCACTTGCACGTCGCCGGCCAGCCGGGCGCCCATGCTCAGCGGGAAGCCGGGAAACAAATTTCCCTGCCCGTCGAAGGCGTACACGTAGCCGTTTTGCAGAGGCACCAGCACCACGTCGCGGCCGTTTGCGCTGAGCAGCGCGGGCCGCCCGGCCAGCGGGAAATCCAGTCTTTTGGGCTGCCATCCGGCAAACTGTCGGCCCTTGGCATCCAGCAGCAGCAAGCTGTTGCCGGTGGTCACGGCCAGCAGGCGGGCCGGCGCAGTGGCAGCCCCGCCGGAAGCGGCCAGCACCGCGGCCACCCGCAAGGTATCGGGCAGATTGAGCGGGAACGGCAGGATGTCGCGGCCGTCGTTGGCGAAAAGATGGAGCCGCGAGCCCGCCCCCACCAACAAGCCGCCCGGCACGCCACCCGCCGCGGGCAGCAAGCCGGCGCCCACCGCCAGCCCACCCAACGTGTCGGACCACAGCACGGCGTTGTCGGGGCTCACGAAGTGCAGCGTGCGGGCCGAGTCCTGCACCACCACGGTGGGCACGCGGGTGCCGGCGGCGGGCAGCAGCGTGGGCAATCCCACCAGGGGGTGTTGGAAAGCCAGGACCCGGCCGTTGGAAGCCGCCCCACCGGGCTGGGCCGTGGCCGGCCCAAGGTCGGGGTGGCGCAGCAGGAGCTGGGTAAAATACTGGGCTTCGGAACCTGCTTCGCCCTCGGTGGGCACAAACTGCAGCGCAATCTGGGGGAAGCGCTTGAAGAGGGCTTCGTTGCGCAGCAGGCCGGCCCGGCGTTCCTCGGTCAGCACGCCCAGCAGCGCGTTCCAGCTGTTGCGGGTGTCCACGAACACGCTCAGGCGGGCGCGGGGCAAGGTCTCCTGCAAAAAAGCCACTTGCGACGGCGTTTGGGCCCAGGTGCGGCTGGCCACCACGTCGGCCAGATAGCCGTTTAGGGTCAATTCGTCGGACAGCACCAGGTAGTTGCCCACCAGCACGCCCGCCTCCGGCCGGGCCTCGACGGCGTAAGGACGGGCCGGGTCCAGCAACGGCCCCAGCACGGCCACTTCCGAAAAGCCCACGGGGTGCACTTCATACGGCCCCACCCGGGTGAAAGCCGGCGAGTTGCCGTTGAGGCGGCGGAGCCGGGCCAGCCACTGCGCGGTGCGGGCCGGAGCCGGGCACTGCACAAAGGCCAGCCGCCCCGGGCGGCTGTTGGCGGCCGGAGCGGCCAGGTAGGCAATGGCCATTTCGCCGGCAAAAGTGGCCCGCAGGCTGTCCAGGGCCGCGTTGCTGCCCAGCGAATCCGCGGCCAGGGTTCCGGCGCGCGGCCAGGTGCGGGCCGGGTCGGCGGCGAGGTGGAGCAGCAGGGCCGTGCGGGTGCTGAGCAGGGCCGTGAGCCCGAGGGGCTGGGCGGGCTGCCCGCCCAGGCGCTGGTGCAAGGCGCCCCGGGTTTTCTCGGGGTTGGAAAACCCTTGCAGCTGCGCCCGGCTGCCGGTCAACTTCACCCCCAGCAAACCCTCCGAAACCAACCCGGTCAGCTGGTCGAACTGCCCGTGGGCGTCGCGCCGAAACAGCACGTCGAGGAACTGCGGCAGCCGGCGGTAGTTCACCATCAAAGTGGCGTCGAGGGCGCGGAGCTTTTGCACGTCGACGGAAGCAAAAGCGGCGAGTACGTTGGGGGCATCGGGGTGCGCCAGCCGCCGCACCACGGCCTCCACCAGCTGCGGGCTGGCGCTGATGAGCAAGTGGTTGCGGTAGTTGAGCACCGTCAGGCTGGTTTCGCTGCGCCGCTCGGTCAGCACGGTCAGCTCCTGGTCTTCGTACTCGCGGGTGGCGAGGCGGTAGCGGGCGTCCCGGCCCAGGGTTTCGAGCAGGCTGCGCACCTGCCGGTACTCGCTCACCCGGGTAAGGGGAACTTGGTAGAGCACGTCGAACTCCCCAGGCCCCGTCACGTGCAGCGAGGTCAGGACGAGCTTGCGGCCCAGCAGGGCCAACAGGCCGCCGTTGCGGCGCCGGGTGCTGCCCCCGGTGAGGCTGTCGGCCAGGGCCAGGTGGCCGGCGCCCTGCTGGAAGTAGCGCACGGCGGTGAGGTTGTCCCACAGCTCGATTTCCTGCAAGTGCCGCACCAGCGCGGGGTGGTCGTGGGTGCTGAGCACCAGCACCGCATCGCCGGGCACCAGCGCGTACGGGTCCACGGGCACCGCCGCCAGGGTGCGCCGGTAGTACACGTACGTGGCCAGGGTAAGCAGCAGCAGAAGCGCCGTGAGTAACGCCAGGAGCTTTCGGGACATGGAAAGGGAAGCGGATGACGGGCGACGAAAGTACGGCGCCGGGCCGCTTGGCGCGCGGCCTGCCTTTGGCGGGCGCGCGGCGCTACGGCGCCAGCTTATCGGCGCGTGCGGGTTGCCCCGATGAGCGGGCGCCGGGCAAGCACGAGCGGATTCTGAATTTCGGCCCCACTGGTGCGCAAAAACCGCCCCGAACTAGGGCGCAAGGCGGGTTGGAACGAAAGCAGCAAGCTTTGAACCACATTCTTACTCTTTCCCTCAAACAGCGCCGCCGTATTTCATTCCCAATAAAGCCCGCAAATACCCGCTTCAAGCCCCACAATGCCGCTGCCAAAACCACAGCCCGCTTCCAACCGCGGGCCTTTTCGTTTTCTTTGACAAAAATTTCGATTCTATGACCGAACCTCAACCCGCGCAGCCACACTTCAAACGCGCCATCAATCTTTTCGACGCCATCATGCTCGTCACGGGCAGCATGATAGGCTCGGGCATTTTCATCGTCTCGGCCGACATCGCCCGCAAGGTGGGCTCGGCCGGCTGGCTGCTGGTGGTGTGGCTGCTCACGGGCGTCATCACCATGGCCGGCGCCATCAGCTACGGCGAGCTGGCCAGCATGTTCCCCAAGGTGGGCGGGCAGTACGTGTACTTGCGCGAAGCCTTTGGCCGCCTCACCGCCTTCCTGTATGGCTGGACGCTGTTTCTCGTCATCCAAACCGGCGTCATTGCCGCCGTGGCCGTGGCCTTCGCCAAGTTCACCGGCGTGCTGGTGCCCTTTTTCAGCGTGAAGAACATCCTGTTCACGGTGGGCTCTTTTGAATTTAGCTCGGTGCAGCTGCTGGCCATTGCCCTCATCGTGGGCATTACCGCCCTCAATGCCCAGGGCGTGCGCACGGGCAAGCTCATCCAGAACGTGCTGGGCAGCACCAAGCTGGTGGCGCTGGGTTTGCTCATCGTGCTGGGCGTGGTGCTGGGGCTGAATTCCGACGCCATCGCCGCCAACTTCGCTGACCTGTGGAGCGCGACCCGGCACGCGGCACCGGGAATCACGGCGCCCACTGTGCCCATCAGCGGCACCACGCTCATCGTGGCCATCGGCATGGCCATGACGGGCTCCCTGTTCTCCTCCGACTCCTGGAACAACATCGGCTTTGCCGGCGAGGAAATTCAGAACCCCGAACGCACGCTGGTGCGCAGCATGGCCATCGGCACGGCCATCGTCACGGCCCTCTACATCCTCATCAACGTGGTGTATCTGCTGGTGCTGCCGCTCAACGGCTCGCCCGATGCCGCCACCCTGGCCGGCCGCGGCATCATGTACGCTACCGACGACCGGGTGGCCACCGCCGTCGCCGAGTCGGTGCTGGGCCGCGCCGGTGCCTACGTCATGGCCGTGCTCATCATGCTGAGCACCTTTGGCGCCAACAACGGCATCATCCTCTCGGGGGCCCGCGCCTATTTTGCCATGGCCAAAGACGGCCTGTTTTTCCCCGGCCTGGCCCGCCTCAACGGCGCCGGCGTGCCCAGTCGGGCGCTGTGGGCCCAGTGCCTGTGGGCCTGCCTGCTGTGCTTGAGTGGCAAGTACGGCCAGCTGCTGGACTACGTCATGTTCTCCGTAATTCTCTTTTACGTCGTCACCATCGTGGGCATTTTCGTGCTGCGCCGCACCCGGCCCGACGCGCCCCGACCCTACCGCGCCTGGGGCTACCCGCTGGTGCCGGGCCTGTACGTGCTGCTGGCCTCGGCCTTCTGCCTCATCCTGCTGTTCGCCCCCGACACGGCCGAGTTCTCGCGGCGGGGCCTGGGCCTGATGGCGCTGGGCTTGCCGGTGTACTTCCTCTTCGGGCGGCGCTTTGGCAGCAAAACAGCCTGAGCAGCTGATTGCGTTTTGCGTTAGCCAACAAGCCGTCAGCACGAGGTAGAGACGCAACACTTTGCGTCTCCTTGCGGGCGAATCGTTCCACGACGAGACTCCAACTGTTGCGTCGCTACCTCGCTCAGGGTGTTACAAACACTACCCAACTCAATAATTTCTGACGTAGAAACGCCACAAAATTACTGCATACGCAAAAGCCCGGCCTCCTTGCGGAAGCCGGGCTTTTGCGTTGAATCAATGTTACTTAGCGGCGCTTTTTGCCGGCCTTGGCGCGGGGCGTGAGCGTGACGTTCACGGCTTGGCTGCCGCGGCTGCGCAGCACTTCGTCCTCGTAGCCGCCGTAGCCATACACCAGCGTGTTGTCGCCTGCGCCGGGCACCTCTATTGAGTAGTTGCCGTTGGCGTCGGTGCTGGTGCCTTTGCTGCTGCCTCGCAGCAGCACGGTGGCGCCCACCAGGGGCCGGCCGTTTTCATCCTCAATGCGGCCCGACATCGTCACGTTCGCGGGCGCTGCGGGCTCGGGAGCCGCAACTTGAGCCGCGGGTGCCGCCTCCGAAACCGCCACCGGCGCCGCTGCCGGAGCAACGTCGTTCACCGGCGCCACTGCCGGAGCACTGGCGGTGGCACGGGGCGCTGCCGCCGGCTTCGCTACCACTTTGGCGTCGGCCTCCGCTTCTTCATCCGTTTCAGCCGCCGCTGTGGGCGCGGCCTTGAGGCCGGCGGCAATGCTGTCGGCGGAAGTCGGCGCCGTGGCCGTTACGGCCGCGTCATCGAGCATGAACGTGGGCGTGGCCGCGGCCAGCCCGCCGCCCTTGCCTTTTGGAAGGGCTATGTAGCCAATAATCAAGGCCAGTATCACCGCTCCCAGAATGTAAATCAGCCGATTGTTGCCGCCGGAAACTACTTCCTCGTCCTGGGCTTCCAGGTTGGGGTCGTACTCGTTGTTATTGGGATTGTGTAAATTTTCTGAACTCATGGTACCAGATGAAAAAATGGGAGGGATAATAAATAATGAACTGCTCGTGCGACCGATTACACAAAAGTTGCTGGCTCTACTTAGCCCCGCAAGTTAACATTTCGCGGAGTTTTCCTAGCGGCCCAGCAATTTTTTTCTACGGTTCGCATCGTTCACAGTGCCAAGGCGTGCCACGGGCCGGCCACGTCTGGCCATTGCCTGCCACGGCCTTGCACCAAAAATTGTAAAATGCAAAAGCCGCAAGGAAAAAAGCGGGTGCTTCTCTCCTTGCGGCTTGTCAACTCCTAAGGTTGAGCTATTACTGGTCGCTGATGGTTTCGTTGCGGCCCGCCGACACGGGCTCGCCGCTGGTGGTTTTCTCGCCAAAAGCCTGGTCGCGGGTGCGCAGGGTGTGGTCCAGCTCCACGCTTCCCTCGGCTTCAAACCCAGGGCCTTGGGCTTGTTCGCCGGCTTCGGTGTGCTTGTTGCCGCCCTGCGGGCTGGTTTCCGAGCCGCCGATGTGCAGGTTGTCCAGTTGGTCTTTCTGGTTGTCGCGCTGGGTGTAGCCGTTGGCGCCGGTGTACCGGGCAGCCGAAGGGTCGTTGCTGGATTTGTTGTTGCTCTGGTCCTGCTGGTACTCTTTCTGTTTTTCCAGCTCTTCGTTCTTCGGAAAGTCTTTGTTTTCGGTGATGCGGGCGTTTACGCCTTCGTCCGGTTCGGTGCCGTTGCCGGAAATATTTTCGAGAATCATGTGCTGTGGGATAAAGTGATGAAAATCGTGCGCTTGCTTGCTAAAGCTTACGACTTCCCCGGCTTTCCGTTACGAAAAAGCCGGAACTGCGAGCAGTTCCGGCTTTGCTGACTGATTCGTTTCGCTGGCGCCCGCTACAGGGTTTGCCCCGCGCTTTATTTCTGGTCGTTCAGGCTCCAGTTGTAGGGGTAGTAGTCCACCGAAAACCAGGTGGGCACGCGGTTTTCTTTCCGAAACTGGTTGACGTACAACACGCCCGTTTTGCCACTGGTGCTGAAATCGGTTTCGTACCACTTGAAGATTTCCGGCAGCTTCACGGTTTTGTCTTGCTCGTTCACCTGCACGTAAGCGGGGTCGAGCAGGGCAAATTTGGCTTGGTTATTCAGCTGCACGAACAAGTCTTTGCCCACGTAGGCGGCGCGGTTCAGGCGGGGGCAGCTGTTGGTGCCGCACACCAAGGCGAAGTGCAGGCGCGGGTCGTCGTAGATTTTGCGCAGCTTGTCGGTTTCAATCTGGTCGAGGGTGAGTTGCTCATGGGCCACGCGCATCCGCGTCTTGTTGAAAAAGCCGGGCATGTCCTGCACCGACGTGAGCGGGTAGTGCGACACGATTTCGCCGATGACCAGCACGTTATAGGCATTCAAATAGAAAGCGTACTGGTCGGGCATCTGGGCATGGGCCGCGTCAAACGACGCAATGCTTTCCAGCAATTCGTTCAGCATTTCTGGATGGCGCTGAATGCCGGCGTAGTTCACCTTGCCCTCTTTGTTCACGAATTTCTGGAAGAAGGCCGTCGTTTGCGCCGTCAAAGCCTGGGGCGTCGGGGAGGCGCCATTCTGCGCGGCAGCCGGGCTCGCAAAAACCAGGCAGAACAGCACAATCCTAACTAAAAACTTGCCGAGTGCTTGTAGAGAAGAAGTCATAATAGCAGGATTTTAAAAGTGGATGGGTTGCCAAATTTACTACGTTACCACAACCTCAGATTTAAACTTTTTTCAGATTCCCATTTTGAACAAGCAGTTCTTTGCATAAACGGCCAAAACAGCTACCCAATGATGATTATCATCTCGTCCTTCCAAAAAATAGTTTACTAAGTGGTTTTTTAATCGGAATAATATCCGCGTTCATCGCCCGAATTACGCGGTTCGTCAGAGGAAAAAGTAACGAAATTTGAACTATTCAAATTTATAACTTCACTGCAAGTCGTACTGCATGGCCGTGGTTCCGGGGCCAGCGGATTGTGCCCGCACCGCTCCTACATTTGCCAACCAGCTCACCCTTCTTCTATGCACTTGGTTATTATCGGCAACGGGATTACGGGCGTTTCGTGCGCGCTGGCGGTGCGGCGTCTGCGCCCCGATGCCCGCATCACCCTGGTTTCCAGCGAAAGCGCGCACCACTACGCACGCACCGCGCTGATGTACGTGTACATGGGGCACCTGCGGGCGCAAGACATTAAGCCTTACGAAGATTGGTTTTGGGACGAAAACCGCTTGGCCCTGGTGCACGCCACCGCCACCAGCCTAAACACGGCCGAAAACCTCGTGGTGCTGGACAACGGCACCGCCCTCACCTACGACCAGCTGCTGCTGGCCACGGGCTCGGAGAGC
>DASVTG010000087.1:0-4080 GCA_036387695.1 Hymenobacter sp.
GTCATGCGCCCCAAAGGCGAAGACCATAAACAAGAGTAATAGTAAGACTTTGTTCATGTGAGTGAAAAATGGTTTAAACGAAATGACTGATTTGCGAATATAGCGGTGAAGGGGTAAGAAATGCCATAAGTTTTATCTTAAAAATTCCTTAAAATGAAATTATGAGCTTGTTTTTGAAGGGGGTGGTCAAAGAATACCTGAATTTTCAAAGAATGTACCTCAAATAGTGAAGGTGGATAAAAGCATCCTTTATAGAGCATGTGAGCTATTTTTTGCCGCAGAGCCAGAAGGGTATAACTCCTTTGTTGGCTCCAGACGCCCCGGAATAAGCGCGTTTAGCCTGCGAGCGCCCAGAATACTGCGGTTTGGCCCAAAGAGCGCGTCGAAACGGCATCGGTGGGGACGAAAGAAGGTCCGTTCATTGATTACTCAAGTGAACGGGCCCACGGCAGTAGGTTGATTAACAACTCCAAATTCAGAAACAGGTGCGCTTGAAAAGCTCCGCCCCTTGCCGTACTACCACGGCACGGGCTGGCCTTGCCAGGTCACGAAGCTGCCGTTTTCTTCGGCATGGAGCTGGTCGGCGAGGCGCACGATGCCGCGGGCCGAGTCGGCGGGCTCCTGGGTGGCGTGGTCGCCGCCCATTTCGGTGCGCATCCAGCCGGGGTCCACAATCACCGAAATCAAGCCCATGTGGCCCACTTCGGCGGCCAGGCTGCGCATGTACATGTTCAGGGCGGCTTTGCTGGCGCTGTAATGGTAGGGGTCGCCGGAGGCCTTCCAGGTGAGCGAGCCCTGGCCGGAGGAAATGCTGAGAATGCGGCCCTTGCGCCCGGCGCGCAGCAGCGGCAGCAGCGCCTGCGACACCAGCAGCGGCCCAATGGCGTTGACCTGCATGGTTTCGATGGCGTCTTTGTGGGTGAGCTGCCCCAGGCGCTGGTGCGCGTCGCCGGAGCCCGCGTGCGGGTACACGCCGGCGTTATTGATGAGCACATCCAGCGCGTCGGTCACGTTGCGCACTCCCTGCGCGGCGGCGGCAATGGAGCCGGCGCTGGCCACGTCGAGGGGGAGCAATACGAGGCGGTCGGCGTACTGGCGGTGCAGCTGCTGAAGCTCGGTGGCCTGGTCGGGCTGGCGGCTGGCGGCAAACACGTGGTCGCCGCGCTCGAGGTGGTGGCGGGTGAGCTCGAGGCCCAGGCCCCGGTTGGCTCCCGTGATGAAAACGCGCATGAGGTGCTTTGGGAAGAGGTGGAAGGGAGAAAGAAGGAGTAATTAACTCCACACGGGCAACCCGTTGCCGGCGCTGAAAATCGAGCAAGGGATTGGCGAGAAGCTCGGGGCAAAAATCAGCGAGGTATTTGCACTACCCGGGTTTTTGAGAGCTGGTCGTGCCAGCCGGTGCGACCGCCCAAAAACGAAAACGCGTCGAAAGGAATCAACCGGCAGAGCGAGCGCACGGCCACGGCTTTGGTGGTCAGCTCCGAGCCGTCTGCCATCACCACGCGGGTGCGAGTGAACAACTTGCCGATGGTGCGGCCGGTGGCCACTTCCAGCACGAAGTAATACATGGACATGAGCAACATGCCCACCAGCCGGCTGGCCGGGCCGTCCAGGTTTTCAATCCAAGCCGAGTTTCCTGCCAGCTCCAGCCCGATGCCCAACAATATCCCAATCAGCAGGCAGCCCAGGTAAAACGTGGCCACGTCGATGAGGTAATTGCCGAAGCGTTGGCCGGTGCTGGCGTCGGCCCACTCCGTGGTCGAGGCAGCATATTCAAAAGAAGCGTAGTCTTGTTGCATATAGTTAAATAAATGAAGGTTTGGACCGGCAAGATTGCGAAAAGAAATTGCCTCCGCACAATGGGGTACGGCGGCCGGGGCGGAGCACTGCCCGGGCGTTGTGCCCTGGCTTCCGAACCCCCGACCCGAGTTGCTTGCGCCGGTGGTTTCAGCAACTAAAGCCGCGCCGTGAGTCGTATTTTTCCGTTCGTTGCACCTCGTTATGAACCCACGCATTTCCATCCTGGCCCCGGAAGAAATTGAGCGCGCAGTGCCGCAGCTGGTGGCCCTGTTTCAGGACGCCATCGGCTCGGGCGCCGCGCTCGGGTTTCTGCCGCCGCTTTCCGCGGAAGAAGCCCGCCGCTTCTGGCACCGCGTGCAAGAGGGCGTGCGCGCTGGCGCCCTGACCTTGTTTGTGGCCCGCGACGAGGCCACGCGCGACATCCTGGGCACCGTGCAACTGGCCCCAGCGCCCCAAACCAACGGCACCCACCGGGCCGAAGTGGCCAAGATGATGGTGCACCGCAAGGCCCGCCGCTTGGGCATTGGGCGCCAATTGCTCGCTGCTTTGGAAACGCACGCCGCGCAACTGGGCCGCACCACGCTGGTGCTGGATACCCGCCAGGGCGACGTGGCCGAACTGCTTTATCAGGCCCTGCAATACCAAGTGGCCGGAGTGGTGCCGGAGTATGCCCAAAGCGGCGACGGAACCCTGCACGCCACGGTTGTGTACTACAAACTGCTCACCCCGGAAGCACAGAAAACACTGCCCCAACAGCGTGAAGCTTAGAGGGAAGGGCCCAGGGCCGTGCGCCACGGGCAGCGCCCTACTCGGGCAGCACGATGCCGCGCTGGCGCAGCATTTCCGGGTAGGGGTTTTCGGTTTGAATGGAGCCGTCGGGCATCTCGTAGTAGATGCGGCCGTTTCGGCTGAAGCACAGCGGGATGCCTTGGCGGCGCAGGTTGTCCTGGGCCAGGCGCACGGCTTCGTTTCCAATGCGCTGAATTTCGTCGATGTGGTTAAACGGGGGCTCCAAGGCGGGGGAAGGGTTCATGCTGTTCTTACTAAATCGGGCCCTTGTTCTTCAACAAAGTCGGCAAAAACCGATTCTGCCTGAACGGTCAGCCCGTGGTTGGCAAAATCAGCCACGTACACAAAGCCGGCGTCCGCGTTTAAAATTAACTGCCATTCGTCGGCCAGCAGCCGATAAGTACGCCAAAAATTTCTCTTGCTGCGTTTGAAGCGCCGGACAAGGTCTTCGGTCGGAATGTGGTGGCCGCCGGCCAGCACCCGACTGGCTACCCGGTTGATGGACAGCTGCACCGAAGGCACAAACACGAACACCAGGCTGATGTAGTAGCCCGCCGCGGCAAAAAGCCGGATGTGCTGCGCCAGCGACACGCCCGAAAGCGTGGACTCAACCACCAGGTTAGCTTGCGCGGCGCGCAGGGCGGCTAGCTCGGTCAGAAACGTTCGCCCGGCGCCAAAGCGCGCCTCGTGCACGTTCTCCGGCTGCAACTGCCGGGCAATCTCGTCGGCGTTCAGAAAAACATAATCCGGGTGCTCAGCCAAAAACGTGTGCGCAAACGTGGACTTGCCCGCCCCGTTGGGCCCGCCCACCAAGAACAGTTTCGGCCGCTTAATCATACCCTAAAGCTAACGGCTGGCTGGGAAGTCAAGTGGAACCGTTAGCCGCAGGTTAGGGCGCAGCGCGTATTTCATCAGCTACGACGGCCGGCTGCGCGCCACGCGGTGTGCTGCAAGCTGCTGGCCCCCGCCGCGGGGATAATAAAATATGCCGTTTAACATAAAGTTTGTTATAAGCGACTCTTGAAAAAGTGGTGGTTTTCGGGCTTACCAACGGGACGCGTTCAGTGTAGTACTTTGCCGGCTTGAGCATGATAGTAAGTATAAGTAGTAGAATCGCTTACTTGCAAATACGTCTACGTCGGCTCCCTAACGTTCTACATGAAACAGTGCCTTTTCAGCTTTTTTTCGAACGTAAAAACGTTCTTCCTTCTTCTTGTTTGCTTCTACTCCTTAGAAGGGTTCGCGCAAGGTGGCTCGGAGTATTATCGTAGCCCGCTTGACACCACTTTGTACTCCAAGTCATTAGCTCAAGTGCGCAAACTAACCGTTATTCTCCCAACCACCTTCAACGTTACTAGGAAAACGAAGTACCCACTCATCATTGTATTCGACCGCCAAAACCGCGGCATATTTCGCCAAACGGTTGAGTCTATCGATTACTTAACCCGCTTTGATGCGATGCCCGAGGCCATCATTATTGGCGTCACGTCG
>DASVTG010000088.1:0-14834 GCA_036387695.1 Hymenobacter sp.
CGGCAAGTTTGCCCGGTTGGGTTCCTCTCTTTGCATTTCACCGTCCACTCGACGGCCCAGCGCTTCGACTCCAAAACTCTTTGCGGACTTTTGTGGTCTGCAACCGGCGCAGCAGCGCTCCATTCTTGCTTCTATGACTCCTACAACGGACTACAAGCTCACCCAATACAGCCACGGCGCGGGTTGCGGCTGCAAAATTGCGCCGGCCGTGCTCGACCAGATGCTGCACACCAGCATTGCCCAACCCCAGCACGACAAGCTGCTGGTGGGCAACGCCAGCCGCGACGACGCGGCCGTGTACGACATCGGTGGGGGCCAGGCGGTGATTTCGACCACCGACTTTTTCATGCCCATCGTGGACGACGCTTACGACTTTGGGCGCATTGCCTCGGCCAATGCCATCTCGGACGTGTACGCCATGGGCGGGCGGCCGCTGCTGGCCATTGCCGTGCTGGGCTGGCCCGTGGATAAGCTGCCGCCCGAAGTGGCGCGCCGGGTGCTGGAGGGCGCCCGCAGTATCTGCGCCGAGGCCGGCATTCCGTTGGCCGGCGGCCACAGCATCGACTCGCCAGAGCCCATTTTTGGGCTCGCTGTGACGGGCATGGTGGGCATCAAGGACTTGAAGCAGAACGACACGGCCACGGCTGGCTCCGAGCTGTTTTTGACCAAGCCGCTGGGCGTGGGCATTCTGACTACGGCACAGAAAAAGGGCATTTTGCGAGACGAGGACGCGGCCATTGCCCCCGCGCAAATGATGCAGCTCAACAAGATTGGCGCCGAGCTGAGCAAGCTGCCAGCCGTGACCGCGCTGACCGACGTCACTGGATTCGGTTTGCTGGGGCACTTAGCGGAAGTGTGCGAAGGGAGCAACTTGACGGCCGAGATTGATTTTGCGAAAGTGCCTCGGATTGAAGCGGCTGAAACCTACCTGAAGCAAGGCAGTGTGCCGGGTGGCACCAACCGCAACTGGGCCAGCTACGGGCACAAAGTCGGCGCCATCAGCGACGAGCAGCGGGCTTGGCTGTGTGACCCGCAGACGTCGGGCGGCCTGCTGGTGTGCGTGGCGCCGGAAGGCCGCGCGGCGGTGCTGGAGGTTTTCTCCAACCACGGATTGGCGCTGGAAAGCTTTGGCCGGTTGCGGGCTCACGAAGCCGATGAGGCCTGGGTGCAAGTAGGAGTCTAGCGCGGCCGGGCTCTTTTACCATGAAGTTTTCTTTTCTACGCCCGCTGCTGGAAGCGGCGCTTGTGCTGCTGCTGGTGCTGGGGGCTTTGCGGTGGGTGAGCGGGCTATTTTCCAAGCGCAGCCACGTGTACCAAGCCACGGCGGCGCGGCAGCTGCGGCTGTTATTCTGGCCGCTGCTGGCGCTGGGCGCGGGGCTGAGCGTGGTGCCCGCGGTGGCGCTGGGCGACCGGCCCGCCAGTGCTTTTGAGTGGCTGCTGACCGGCGGCTTCGTGTTGTTCACCCTGGTTCTTAGCGGCCCCGCATTGGTGCTGCATTTGCGCTACTGGGGGCTGAACCACGAAACCGTGCTGGTTTTTCAACCCACCGAAAATCGTTTCGAGATATACGAGGCGGAACAGCGCATCCTGTTTGCGCAGCGCGACCTCGTGAAAGTGGAGCGGGTGACTTGCCGTGCCCGGCGCACTTTCTGGGCCAAATACGACTACCTGCGCCTACACTTGGCCGATGGCCGCGTGCTGGTGCTCACCTCGCTTCTTACGGAGCTGGAACCGCTCACTACTTTCCTGCGAAGCGTGCCCACCGAGCGGCGCGCCGTCTACTGGTGCTGGACTTAAAATCCAGTCTTTTACTGCGTTGGCTTGAGATGGTACAGGCCGGGGGTGCTGGTGGCTTCGTAAGGGCCAAATATGGCGGGCAGCAATTGCTTGAGGCGTGGCACTTGGTTGGTTTGGTCCAATAGATAGCTGGGAGGTGCAGGGCCCATTTTCTGGGCTACTCGTACCACGGCCGCGTATTCGTTGAGGTGGCCGAAATCAACCTGAGACAGCGCCCAGTCCAGGTAGGGCGTGGCCGGATGGTTGTGGAAATAGGCCCGGTCGTCGGGGCCCAGAATGAGCAGGGTCTGGCCTTGCAAAGACGCGTAGCGTGGGTCCGGCTGAAGCCCGAAACGGCTTTCGGCGGGCATGCGCAGCAGGGCTTCGAGGCGCGGGATGTGGGCGCGGTAGCGCAGCACCACGGCGGCGTTGAGGATGAGCAGCAGCAGCAATTCCAGCAGCCAGGTGTGCGGGTAGCGTTGCCACAGAAACAGGCTGAAATAAGCCAACGGCGGCAACAGCAGCACCAGCACGCCGGGGGCCGTGCCCCGCTCCACCGCAGCCGTGGCAATGGCTACCACCAGCCACACCAGCATCATCTGCCGAAATTTTATTTGGAAGACCAGGCCCAACGACGTGCCCAAAGAGCGCAGCAAAGCCAGCGCCAGCACCAAGCCCGGCACTATCAGCAGGCGCAGCTGCAAACCGGCGGGAAGGCCACTGGCAATCAGGTCGGTGAGGCCCGGCAATAAGTGAAACTGCACGAACCCTGGCATGGCGCCCGTGTAGAAGAAGAAGGTGGCCACCAGCGCATACGGAAAGAAAAAGCCGCACAGCAGCAGCAAGGAGCTGCGAAAGGAGTTGGCCGCGAAAATGACCACGGCAAACAACCCCACTATCACAAACAAGCTCAGCGGCAAGTAACAAAGCGCGCCCAGGCCAATCAGAAAACCAGCCCGAAACAGGCGCCGGTTGTCGTAGCCCTCGCGGGAAGTGGGCAGCAGCGCGCTCAACGAAAACACAATGAAGGTGTGCCCCAACAGCAGCGGCGACAGCGCGTCCAGGTCGGTGCTCACGCTGCCCACCAATAGATAGGTGAGGGCCGCCAGGTAGCCACGCTCGGGGTGCACGTCGTAGCGGTTCAACACCAAGTTCAGGCGCAGGGCTTGGAAGAGCAGCAGCAGCAGCGCCCCCACGCGGTACAGCCACACGGGCCGGGCCATCACGGCATCGAGCACGGCAAAAGCGGCGGCGGCCAGCGGCGCGGTGCCGTCGTAGAGGTCGCGGTAGGGGATGGCGCCGCCGTGCAGCCGTTCGCCCACCAGCAGGGCCCGCAATTCGGCGGCCGTTACGGGCAAGCCCAGCCAGAGCAGCGGCAGGCGCAAAGCCAGCACCAGCACCAGCAAAGCCAGAAGTTGGGCGGGAAGGGAGCTTTTGAAGAAGCGGAGCACGCGACTGAGGTAGGAGAGTAAGGGGGTAGGAGGGCTGGAGGAGTCAGGCAAAGGTATTGTGAAGCCCCGGCCGGCCGCTTTTTGCCCCATTTTCCCTAGCTTTTTCCCACTTGCCTCTCCTACCCTCCTACCCCGTTACCCTTCTACCCCGTCAAATCGTACCTTTGCTGGTCATTATGGAAAGCAAACGACAACAAAAAATGGCCAGCCTGCTGCAGCAGGAGTTGGCCGCGGTGCTGCAACGCGACTTGCCCCACCTGTTTGGGGGCGGGTTGGCGCCCGGCATCAGCATGGTGAAGGTGACGCCCGACCTGGGCCAGGCCCGCGTGTACCTCAGCTTGCTGCTGGGCAACGACGCCAACGACCGCCTCGACATCATCCGCGAAAACGCCAAAGCCGTTCGCCAGGCCCTGGCCAAGCGCATCCGCCAAACGGCCCGCGTGGTACCCGAGCTTATTTTCTTCCACGACGACAGCGCCGCCTACGCCGCCCACATGGACCAGGTGCTCGGCACGCTGGACATTCCGCCCGCGCCCAAGGAAGAAGCCGACGACGAAGCGCCCCAGCCCCCCCGGCCCCGCCTCTTCAAAGGTGAGTAGTGAGGTGGTGAAATGGTGAGCTTGACTTTGCTATCGGCGCAAGTCGCGCAGTCGAAATATCAAATTCACCACCCCTCCAGTTCACCAACTCACCATTTCGCTATTTCACTAGTTCACCGCTTTGTACTACGACCCCATTAAGAAAACGCTCGGCCAGGTGTTCAACCGCCGGCCGTGGTTGCGCCGGCTGTTTTATCATCTGCTCGATTTGCTGCTGTTGCGCACCTGGCACGTGCACCGCGAGCTGCGCCAGTGGGCCAAAGGCCGCACCCAAGAGCCCCTGAATATTCTGGACGCGGGCTCGGGCTACGGGCAGTACACCTACTGGCTCAGCGGCCTGAGTGAGAAATGGCACATTCTGGCCGTGGACGTGAAGGAAGAGCAAGTGGCCGACTCCAACCGATTTTTCCGGCAGATTGGGCGCAGCAACGTGCAGTTTGCCGTGCAGGATTTGGTGCTGTACCAAGAGCCCAATTCGTTTGATTTGGCTTTGTCGGTCGACGTGATGGAGCACATTCTGGAAGACGTGGAAGTGTTTCGCAACATCCACGCCTCGCTGAAAAACGGCGGCATGCTGGTCATTTCCACGCCCAGCGACCAAGGCGGCTCCGACGTGCACGGCGACGACGAAACCAGCTTCATTGAAGAGCACGTGCGCGACGGCTACAACATCCGTGAAATCCAGCAGAAGCTCAGCACGGCCGGTTTCGAGCGCATTGAGGCCCGCTACGCCTACGGCGAGCCCGGCCAGATTTCGTGGCGCCTGAGCATGAAATACCCCATCCTGATGCTGGGCAAGTCGCGGCTGTTTTTCCTGCTGCTGCCGTTTTATTACCTCGTCACGTTCCCGTTCTGCCTGCTGCTGAACTGGCTCGACGCCCGCACCGTTCACGACTCGGGCACGGGCCTGATTGTGAAAGCCTGGAAGTAAGCGCCGGCTTTTTTGGGTCACCCCGCGTATCTTGCTCCGCTAACTCCCAATCTGCTTCGCTTGTGGCCGACAACAACGACATCTCCCGCCTGACCGAACTTCTCATCGGTCGTCAGGACCAGCAACAGCAACAGCTCGATTTGCTCACGCAAGGCGCCGAACGCACCAATGAGCTGCTGGCCCAGCACCAGCAATTTTTTGGCCGCCAACAACAGCAAACCGATTTGCTGCTGGAAAAAATCGACAAAACCGACGCTGCCGTGGACGCTTTCGGCCAAGTGCAGGTCAAGCTCGTCAATCAGCTGGAGCTCATCTATGACGAGCAACAACGTTTTAACGAGCTCCAGAAGAAATTTAATGAGCGGCAGGAGAAGTTCAACGAGCGGCAAGAGAAATTTAACGACCGCCAGGAGAAAGCCAATGAGCGCCAGGACCAGTTCAACATCATTTTTCTGGACGAAATTCGCGGTTTGAAGAAGGACGTGAAAATGCTGATTGAAGTGGTGATGCAGCGCCACGAAGAGCGCCTCAAGCGCTTGGAAGACTTTATGGACGGCTTTCTGCGCAAAGCTGGCTAACCTGCACTTCTGCCTGCCCGCTACCCCCCGTTTGTGAACGTTCCCATCCTCATTGCCCGGCGCTATTTCCGTTCCAAGAACAAGCGCAACATCATCACCATCATCTCCAACATTTCGATGATTGGGGTGGCGGTGGGCACGGCGGCGCTCATCATTGTGCTGTCGGTGTTCAACGGCTTGGAGGACTTGGTGCGCACGCTCTACGGCAAGTCGGACCCCAACCTGGTGATTTCGGCCACCAAGGGCAAAGCCTTCGACGTGGACCGGACCTTCCTGATGAAGCTGGAAAACACGCCCGGCGTGGCCCTGCTCACCGAAGTCATCGAAGACAACGCCCTGCTGCAGTACCACGACCGCCAGATGGTGGTGAAGATGCGCGGCCTCTCGGACAACTACTTCGGCCAGAGCCAGATTGACGCCAACATCCGCGAGGGCGACCACCGCCTGCGCCGCGACAGCCTCGAGTTGGCCCTGGTGGGCGCCGGCGTGCAGCACGAGCTCAGCATCACGCTCAACAACCGCCTGGCGCCCATGCGCCTGCTGTATCCGCGCAACACGCCCGGCAAAAAGACGCTGAGCACAAACCCCGAAAAAGCATTTAACGAGCAGGATTTGATTGCTGGCGGCGTGTTTCTCATTGAGCAGCACATCGACGACAGCTACATTTTTGTGCCGCTCAGCTTTGCCCAGCGGCTGCTGGGCTACACCACCCGGCGCACGGCCCTCTACGTGAAAGTGGGCGCCAGCTTCGAGATTGAGCAGGTGAAAGAGCAGCTGCGCAAACAGCTCGGTCCGGGCTTCAAGGTGCAGGATTCCGACGAGCAGCACGTGAGCTTGTTCAAAGCCATCAAGGTGGAGAAGCTGTTTGTGTTCATCACCTTCACGCTCATCCTGCTCATTGCCTCGCTGAACATCTTTTTCTCGCTCTCGATGCTGGTCATCGACAAGAAGAAGGACATCTCGGTGCTCCTGGCCATGGGCGCCAGCCAGAAAACGGTGCTGCGCACGTTTCTGTTTGTGGGCGCCATCGTGGCGCTGGTGGGCGCGGCCACGGGCCTGGTGTTTGGGGTCACGCTCTGCTGGCTGCAGCAGCGCTTTGGCTTCGTGAGCATGGGCATGGCCACGAGCGTGGTGGACGCTTACCCGGTAAAAATGCAGGCCTCGGATGTGGTTTTCACCTGTATGTCTATCATTATAATTACCCTGGCCGTTAGCATTCGCCCCGCGCTGAATGCGAGCAAGTTGGATTTGCGCGAGAATTTGTAACACCCACTGGTATCCAACTAAGCTGCGGGCCGTAAGGGTTTTATTTCCCTTTCCGCCGCCAAGCTCAACGATGCCGGTTTCCACTTTCGGCCCTACCTTGCGCTTCACGCGTGCCCGGCTATGAAAGTATCTACCGCAGAACCGTTTCAAATCGTTTACTCGCTCTTCGAGCACGAGTTCCTTGGCCACTTGTTTGCGGCCTACGTGGTCCAGCTGGGCCCACGTGGCCAACTGACGCTTCAGCACCAGACCGTTTCGGGGAAAAATGCCCACGAATTCTCCGCCGGTCTCGATGCCACCGACTTTGAGTTGGTGGAGCTGTGCGACCAGATTCAGCAGGAAGCCGTGGTGAAAGAATTCTGGCCCCGCAAAATTGCCACGGCCGAATTTTTTCTCAAAACCTACAACGCGGAGAAGGGCGACAAGCCCCTGCAAGAAGCCATTTCCAAGCACGTGCAAACGCGCATGGCCGGCATTTTGGCGCGGCTGGCCGGCAAGTGTGTGTTCATCATGGGCCGCGACGGCGAGCCGACGTGGAAAGAAATTGGCATGGCGCCGGCCAAGGCGTCCATCCTTTTTCACTTTCGCCGCAACGAGGAGGGCACCCACTACTTCCCCACCATTCAGTACCAGAACCAAAGGCTCGACTTCCAATACAAGGACGCGGTGCTGGTGTGCCTGCAGCCGGCTTGGCTGCTGCTCAATGACTTGCTGTACTCCTTCCGCACCGAAGTAGACGGGCGCAAGCTGCTGCCGTTCCTGAAGAAAAAATTCATTGTGGTGCCGCGGCAGGTGGAGGAAAGCTACTTCCAGAAGTTTGTGGCGCCGCTCATGGAATCGTTTGAAGTTCACGCCCGGGGGTTCGACATTCGGTCGGAGCGGTACGTGGCGCGGCCTCAGCTCACCTTCAGCGACGCCATACCCGCGCCGCCTGCGCCCGAAGCGCCCGTGCGCCCGCCCGGCCCGCCGCGCCGGGGCCGCATTCCGCTGCCGAAGCCCATCGCACCCGTGCTCACGGGGGCCGAAGCCGAGCAAATCCACTTCGAGCTCAGCTTCCGCTACGGCCCGCATCTGATGCCCCTGGGCACCAGCAAGCCGGTGAGCGTGCACTTGGAAAAAACGGCCGACAGCTACGTATTCCACCGCCTGCTGCGCAACCCGGAGCAGGAACAAGCCACCGTGGAGGAGCTGCGCACCCGGCAGCTAACCGTGGAAAACGGCCACGCCACGCTGCCCAAAGGCGAAGCGTTTAAGTGGCTGCATGACAACACGCTGGAACTGTCAGAACTGGGCTACACGGTGGAAGCCGCGTCTACGGCCACCAAAAGCTATTTCATTGGGCCCACCAGCGTGCACGTGGGGATTCAGGAAGCCGGCGACTGGTTCGACGTGCGCGGCACCGTTCGCTTCGGCGACATTGAGGTGCCTTTTATCCGGTTGCGGGGCCACATTCTGCAGCGCCGGCGCGAGTTCAAGCTGCCGAATGGCCAAATCGCCATTATCCCCGAGGAGTGGTTTACCGACTACCTGGAGCTGTTCGCTTTCGGCGAAGAAACGCCGGATGGCCTCAACCTGCGCCGCTATCACCTGGCCCTAGTGGCTGACTTGCAGAGCAATGAGCTGGCCACGGTGCGCATGGGCCGGAAGCTGGCCAAGCTGCGCGACTTTGCCGAAGTGGAGGACCACCCCTTGCCGGTCGGCTTCCTGGGCGAGCTACGCCCCTACCAAAAGGCGGGCTATAACTGGCTGCGCTTTGTGCAGGACTACCATTTTGGCGGCTGCCTGGCCGACGACATGGGGCTTGGCAAGACCATTCAGACGCTGGCCATGCTGCAACATCGCCACGAAAGCGGTGAGGCGCAGGGCGCGGCTTCGTTGCTGGTGCTGCCCACTTCGCTGGTGTTCAATTGGTTGAACGAAGCCCAAAAGTTTACGCCGGACTTGCGCATTTTGGCCTACACCGGCACGTACCGCGACAAAAACCCCGAGCGGTTTGCCGACTATGACGTGGTGCTGACCAGCTACGGCATTGTGCGCCTCGACACCGAATTGCTGACCGGCTATAAGTTTGACTACGTGATTCTGGACGAGTCGCAGGCCATCAAAAATCCGTCGTCTACCACGTCGCAGGCCGTGCGCCAGCTGCGTTCCAAGCACCGCCTGATTCTCACGGGCACCCCGGTGGAAAACAGCACCATGGATTTGTGGTCGCAGATGTCCTTTATCAATCCGGGCTTGCTGGGCACGCAGGCTTTCTTCCGCAAGGAGTTCCTCAAGCCCATTGAGAAGCATCAGGACGAAGGACGGACCCGGCGGCTGCACGCGCTCATCAAGCCGTTCATTCTGCGGCGTCACAAGGCCCAGGTGGCCAAAGAGCTGCCCGAAAAAACCGAGCAGCTCAGCTACTGCCCCATGACGGAGGAGCAGGCCCACGCCTACGAGGAAACGAAGAGCTTCTACCGCAACAAAATACTGCGCAACCTTGACGAGAACGGCCCGGCCAGCACCCAGTTTCTGCTGCTGCAAGGCCTGACGCGCCTGCGCCAAATTGCCAACCACCCGCGCCTGGCGGACGAGCACTATGCCCACGAGTCGGGCAAGCTCCGCGAGGTGCTGCGCATGATTCGCAACGTGGTGGCAGAAGGGCATAAGGTGTTGGTGTTTAGCCAATTTGTGCAGCACTTGGCGTTGGTGCGCGCGGCCCTGGATGAGCGCCAAATGGCCTACGCCTACCTCGACGGCGCCACCCGCGACCGGCCGGCCGAAGTGGCGCGCTTCCAGGAAAACGAGGACTTGAAAATCTTCCTCATCAGCCTGAAAGCCGGCGGCGTGGGCCTCAACCTGACCGCGGCCGACTACGTGTTCATCCTCGACCCGTGGTGGAACCCGGCGGTGGAGGCGCAAGCCGTGGACCGGGCGCACCGCATTGGCCAGCAGCGGCCGGTGTTCACCTACAAGTTCATCACCCAGGGCACGGTGGAGGAGAAAATACTGGCCTTGCAACGCCGCAAGCTGGCGCTGGTGAGCGAGTTGATAGCCACCGACGAGGCCGTGATTAAGCACCTCACGCGGGCTGATATCGAAGAATTGCTCGGGTAGCGGCGGCGGCCGAGTGGCGAGGCCACCCTTCCTCGGCTGGAAAAGGCACGGTTTTCAGGAGCCTTTGCGTTCAGGTAGCGCAAAAGAACTTTCTTTGCTGAAAACGAGGATTTTTTGTCTTAGGCCGTGTTGTTGAGGTTCGAGTCGCAGTTTATGAAGGCTTTTTTGGCGGTGGTTTTGATGGCCTTGCCGCTGTGGCTGCGCGCTCAGCCGCAACAGGTGGCGCCCGCGGTGCACACCGATGCGCGGGGACGATACCAACTGACCTACCCGCGCGCCTGGCAAGTGCGCCGAGACGCGGGCGGGGCCGAAGTGGCTTTTTACGCCCCGGCCACCGGGCAACCGGTGCCGGCTGCCGTGGTCGTGACCACGCGGCAGCTGCCCGATGCGGAGAGGGACCGAAAACTGACCGCGCCCGCCGGTCAGGACACGATTTGGCGGCGCATTCAGCGGCTGCCGCGGTCGCAGGTGCTGCTGATTGAGCAGCGCGATTTGGGCCGCTATGAGGAAATCAGGTACGACTACACCTATGCCCCCACCGCGGCGCAGGCGGCTCAAATGCACGTAGTGGGCCGCCAGGTATGGCGCGGCGGCTACGAATTTCGCATCGAGTACCGGGCCGACGCCACCCAAAACAGCCGCTTCCTGGCCGAGGGGCAGGAGCTGATTAACTCCTTCTCTTTCAGCGAGAAATTCATGCCGAGTCGCCGCTATGCCGACCAGGTGTGCGACAACAAAATGTACGCCATCGCGGCCACGCGCTACTACAACGGCCAGTGGGAAGACGACTGCCAGACCATCCACGAATTCTCGACGTCCGACATCACGGCGGCGCCCCGGGTGCATCGGCGGGTGCTGCCTTTTCAGTCGTATGCGTTGGCCAAAGGCTTCGACAACTGCCTGTATTCGGTAACCAAAGCGCCCACCGACCAGCCCGAGCTCGTGTACCGCTACGACCCGGCTACTCGCAAGGGCGCCTACACCACCTGGAAACTTCCTGCCCAAGGGCCCAACAACACGTGGATTTCGGCCGCCACCGACGACCAAGGCAGCCTGTACTTCCTCACTTCCGATGCCAACCAGCTAGTGAAAGTGAGCCCCCGCGACGGCGGCGCCGTGACGGTGCTCTGGTCTACCGACCCCACGCGCCTAGCCTCCTACTACCCCACCATTTCCTTCGACGGCGCCGGCACCCACGGCAATTTTTGCCTTGACGACGCCAACACCATGTACCTGGTGTACAGCACCGACGGCTCGCTGGTGAAAGTGGATTTGAAAAAGCAGACACCCAACCCCGAGCTGATGGCGCTGGCCGGCCTGCCCGAGCGCGGCGGCTACAGCGACTTGCTGATGCAAAACGACGAAGCGGGCCGCCGCCGGATGTACCTGGCTGGCCCCAAAGCCCTGTACAAAGTGGACCTGGCCCGGCGCAAAGCCACCCGCGTGCGCAAAGGCACCTACACCGATTTGGCCGGGTGCAACCTGTTTCAGGTGGTGCCGCGGCCGGCTGCAGCCCCACTCCCGCCCGCAACCGCTGTTTGGCGGGGCCGCGTGCTCAATGCCGCCACCTACCAACCGCTGCCCCAGGCCCAGCTGCGCCTGGGGCCCACCGGCGCCGAAAAAGCCGTCCGCCTTTCTGCCCAAGGCACGTTTGCGTCTTCCAATGCCCCGGGCCCCACTTACCACTACCGGGCCCAGCTGCCGGGCTACATTGCCACCGACAGCACCTGGGCGGCCGGTCCCGGGCCCATTGTGCGCGACATTCTGCTGCGGCCGTTGGTGTTGGGCGCCACGCTGCAGCTCGACAACGTGCAGTTTGAGCAAGGCCAAGCCGTTTTGCTGCCCACTTCTTTTCCGGCCCTCGACAAGCTGGCGAAGCTGATGGGCGACAACCCGCGCATCGTAATTGAGCTGCGGGGCCACACCGACAACGTGGGCGAAGCCGAGAAAAACCTGGTGCTCAGCCAGGAACGAGTTGCTGCCGTGAAAGCCTACCTGGCAAGCCGGGGGGTGGCCGAAACGCGCATCAGCGGCATCGGACTGGGTGGGGCCGAGCCCATTGCCAGCAATGCCCAGGAAGTCACCCGCAAGCTCAACCGCCGGGTAGAGTTCCGGGTGACGGGGCTTTAGAGCGGTTTCCCGTTTCATGTACCGAGTTAAAAGTTGAGAGTTAAAAGTTAAAACGCAAGCGGCCTGACTTTTTACTCTCAACTTTTAACTTCCTCTAAAAATGTACACTGACCCGGCAACCGCTTTAGGAAGCTGTTGGCTACCAGGGGGTGGCCGTTGGCTGCGTGGGCCAGGCACTTTGCTGTTAACTTTTTTGCCGGAACAGAGCTTTCAGCTAGTAGCCAACAGCTCAAAAGAATGCACGTACTCCTTCGCACCGCCGTGGCCCAGACGCCGGCTCAAGTCATGGCCGGTTTCACCCGGACGCTGTTTGAGGCCCTGGCGCCGCCATTTCCCAAGCTCCGCGTTTTGCGCTTCGATGGCTGCTCCACGGGCGACAAAGTGGAAATCGAGCTGGATACCTTGGTGAAGCGCCTGCCGTGGACCTCGCTGATTGTGGACGACGGCGTGCAACCCGACGGCACGCACTTTTTCGTGGACGAGGGCCAGGTACTCCCGCCGCCCCTGCGCTTCTGGCGCCACCGCCACCTTATTGAGCCGGGCCCCAATGGCGGCAGCGTGATTGTGGACAATCTGGAATACCGCACGGCCTCCTCCGCGCTGGATGCGCTGCTTTACCCCGCCATGTGGGCGCAGTTTGCCTGGCGCCAGCCCATTTATCGGCGCTGGTTTGGGAAGGCGTAGCTACAGGTCCAGCACCATGCGCACATCGCCGCGCTGATAGGGCGTGGGCAGGAGCGCCGCGGGTTCAAAGCCCAGCTTTTTGTAGAGCGACAACGCGGGAGTGAGTTGGGAGTTGGACACCAGCTCCACGCGGTGCGCGCCCAGCTGCCGGGCCTTGCACAGCATGCTTTGGCCCAAGGCCCACCCAATGCCCAGCCCCTGAGCCGCTGGCGAAACCGCCATCTTAGCTAGCTCATACGCGCCGTCGTGCTCTTTAATGAGGGCGCAGGTGCCCACGATGCTGCCTTGGTGCGAGGCCATGAGGATGTGGCCCCCGCCCGACAAAATATACGTTTGTGGGTCGTTCAGCATTTGGTGGTCGGGCTCTTCGAGGGCGAAATAGCGCGAAATCCACTCTTCGTTGAGGGCCTGAAAAGCGGGCTGGTGCTGGGGCTCGAAGTCGAGAATGACAACGTCGGTGGGCATGGGTGGGAATTGGGAGAACCGAGAATGGGAAGTGCAGCAGCACAAAGTTCGTACCCAGACGGCCGTACCTTTGCGGGCCTATGCTGAATCCCGCCACCATCGTCCTCAAAAACGGAAAAGACCACTCCTTGCGCCGCCGCCACCCGTGGGTATTCTCGGGTGCCATTGCCCGCGTGAAGGGCGACACCCACGAGGGTGACCCCGTGCGCGTGGAAGCCATCGACGGCGAGCTGCTGGGCGTGGGCCATTTCTCGGGCGGGGGCTCCATAGCCGTGCGCATGCTGGATTTTGGCGAAAATGCCGCCCTGCCCACGCCGGAGTTCTGGCAAGAAAAGCTGGGCAATGCCTACCGGCTGCGCCAGCGCCTGGCCCTGACCGGCACGGCCGACACCAACGTTTTCCGCCTGGTGCACGCCGAGGGCGACGGCCTGCCCGGCCTCATCATTGACGTGTATGGCGACGTGGCCGTGGTGCAGGCCCACAGCGTGGGCATGTACCGGGCCCGGCCCGAGATTGCCGCCGCCCTGCAGGTGGTGTTCGGCGATAAGCTGCGCGCCATTTATGACAAGAGCGCCGAGACGGTGCCCGGCAACGCGGTGCCCGACGCCCAAAACGGCTACCTCTTCGGGGAAAGCAGCGGCGCCGAGCATTTGGTGCACGAAAACGGCCACCAGTTTGCCGTGGATTGGGAAACGGGCCAGAAAACCGGCTTTTTCATTGACCAGCGCGACAACCGGGCCTTGCTGGCGCGCTACTCGCCCGGGCGCAAGGTGCTCAACACCTTCTGCTACACGGGCGGCTTCTCGGTGTATGCGCTGGAAGCGGGCGCCGAGTTGGTGCACTCCGTCGATTCGAGCAAGAAAGCCATTGCCCTCACCGAACGCAACGCCGAGCTTTCCAACCACGCCGACCGCCACGCCGCCTACCCCGACGACGTGTTGGGCTTCCTGAAAAACCACTCGGCGCAGTACGACCTGCTGGTGCTCGACCCGCCCGCTTTTGCCAAGCACATGGGCGCCCGCCACGCCGCCCTGATGGGCTACAAGCGCCTGAACGCGGCGGGCATTGCTCACCTGGCGCCCGGCGGGCTGCTGTTCACGTTCAGCTGCTCGCAGGTGGTGAGCCCGGAATTATTTGAAGGAGCGGTGCTGGCGGCGGCCATCGAAGCCGGCCGGCCCGCGCGCATTTTGCACCGCCTCACCCAGCCCGCCGACCATCCGGTGAGCTTGTTTCACCCGGAAGGCGCCTACTTGAAAGGGCTGGTGCTGGCGGTGGAGTAGATAAAGTAAAAAACGGATAATAACAAGACACTCATGCCTTTTGAAAGACTTTTTACTGACTGTGTAACAATACAAATTAAATGGGGTGCGCCGTGCTTGCTTTCGGATATTAGGAATAATAAGTCGTGTAAAAATCAGAACTGTCTTTACAAAATAGTGGGAGAGTACAATGGAAGCTTCAAGCTTTTCTACATTGGAAAGTCAGCAGCTCGAAGTGTATGGAGAAGGCTTCTTGATGCCGACCATAAGCTTAAACAGGCTTCTATTCAGGATTCGCATAAACATCACAAAATTTATGTTAGCGTAGGAGTCATAGCTCCTGAAATGACAAGAACGGAATTAGGAGAAATCGAAAATTTACTCATTTACGCGCACGGCGGAAATCCTGATTTTAAACGTTTCATTAATAAGAAAAATATACATGGCCACAATGTGAGCACAAGCTATACCATCAAAAACATGGGTTTTAAACAAGATGGTATGTATAGAGAAGTGGGGGTGGGTATGTACTTCCGTAAATAGCTCCTACAGCGCTTTCAGAGTCAGTGTACAGGGCGGGCAGTAGCGCGAACTTT
>DASVTG010000089.1:0-15809 GCA_036387695.1 Hymenobacter sp.
GAGGGCAATACTTGGTTGGTGGGGCAATACCGGTATGCGCTGAACGAATACAGTTGGGAAATTCCCATGGGCGGCGGTTTGGTAGAGCGCGACATTCTGGAATCGGCGCAACGCGAGCTGAAAGAAGAAACCGGCCTGACGGCAGCGCGCTGGACCCGCATTGCCCGCCTGCACACGTCTAACTCCGTGACGGACGAAGAAGGCTTTGTCTTTTTGGCCGAAGACCTCACGCAAGGCGACCTGGAACCCGAAGAAACCGAGGACCTGCGCCTCTGGAAGCTGCCTCTGGCCGAGGCCGTGCGCATGGCCGTGGAAGACCGCATCACCGACTGCATCAGCGTGGCGGGGCTGTTGAAGGCCGAAAGGATACTGGCGGGGCGAGGTAAAAGTTAAAAGACACAAGTTAAAAGTTGTTAAGCTCTACAGCAGCGCTTATTTCTTCTACTTTTAACTCTCAACTTTTAACTTCTTTACCTTTGCGGCTATGCGCCATCTGCTTCGATACCTTGGCCAGCGCCTGTACACTACTTGGGCCGTGTTCTGGTTCCTGGTGCCGTTTGTGCTCATTTATCCCTTCCAGTGGTATTTCAGCCGGCGGCCCGGTGGCGGGGGAGTGGTGCATGCGTTGAACCGCTTCTGGTCGACGGCGTCCATTTTCATGTGGGGAATGCCGGTGGAAGTGGTGCGCGAAAGCGCAGGGCCCAACCCGCAGCCCTGCGTGTACGTGGCCAACCACGGCTCTTATGTGGACATCATGTTGCTGTTCAAGACCATTCCGGGCTTTCTCAACATGATGGGCAAGGCCTCGCTGGCGAAAGTGCCGGTGTGGGGGCCGCTGTTTGGAAACGTCTACATCACCGTGGACCGGGCCAGTGCCGTGAGCCGGGGCCGCGCGGCCGTGGCGGCCCGCCGCGGCCTGGCAGAAGGCAAAAGCATTGCCATCTTCGCCGAAGGACGCATCTCACCCACGCCCGGCAAAGAGCTGTTGCCGCTGCTCGATGGCGCGTTTCAGCTGGCCATTGAGGCGGGGGTGCCCCTGGTGCCGGTGGGCATGCCCCTGAACCACATGTTCATGCCCGACGTTGAAAAAGACTTGCGCGTGCGGTACCATCGGCTCAAAATCGTTTTTCATAAGCCCATTTCCACAATCGGGCTTACGCTTGCCGACGTACCGGCGCTAAAACAACGCGTCGCGGAGCTGCTCACCGGCGATTTTCTGCCGGAGGGCGCCGTTAAGCCGGGGCCAAGCACTTGGCAGGCTCCCGCCGATGTTGCGGCGGAACCGGTGCCGCAGTCGGCCAATTCATAACTCATAATTTACAACTCCTAATCAAAGGATGAGCACCGACCTTGGTACCCTGCGCGGCCTGGCCCATTTGGCCCGCCTCGAATTTGACGAAACCCGCGAGCAGCAAATGCTCGGCGACCTGAACAACATCCTTGACTTTGTGGCCCAACTCGAAGGCCTGGACACAACGGGAGTGGAGCCGCTGGTGCACCTTTCGCAGGAAGTGAACGTGCTGCGCGACGACGAAGCCCGCAATACCGTGAGCCATCAGGACGGCTTGCGCAATGCCCCCCGCAAGGATTCGGACTATTTCCGGGTGCCCAAAGTGCTGGAATAGTTGGCCACGAAAGTTCTTCCAAATCGCAGCTGGCGGCCGAATTGGCTGACGGCGTTGGCAGCGCTGGCCGTAGGGCTGGCCGTGTTCTATTACTTCACGGGCGAGGCCAGCACGTTGTCCTTGCGCTTGGTGCCCAGCCTGCAGCCGGTGCCGCTGACGCTGGAAACCATTGCCGCGGGCTCGGCGCAGCTGCCGGTGCAAGTGAGCGGCTTTATTGTGAGCTTGACCCACGACGTAGTGGGGCCTTTCACGCAGCCAGTGGCGGCCGCTTTCTTTTTGGTGCTGCTGGCTATGTTGCTCGCGGGCTGGGTGGCAGTGGCGAGTACCTTGGAGCGCATACCTTTTTTGGTGGCAATGGCGCTGGTTATATTCCTACTGCTGTCGCTTAATACAGAATCGTTGGGCATTTTCAATACCGGCGAGCGGTACTTTCTGTACCTCATGCTGGGGCTGGTTGGCGGTGGGGCTTTTGGCTTGCACGCTTTCGCCGAAAGGCTGCCTCTGGTTTGGCGAGCGGTGGTGATGGGCGGCATAGTGGCGGGGCTTAGCGGGGTCCTGTTTGCCCAAAGCCAGCTGCCGGCTTCCGAAACGGCCTTGCAATTGGCTGCTTACGCCACGCCCGCTGGGGCCGTGTTGTTTGCGCTGCTGGTGCTGTGGGTGGGAGTAGAGAATATTCGGGCGCTGTTGTGGTTCAACACCCAGGCCGAGCAACCGGGCAGCCGTTTTGGGCTGTGGCCGTTTGTGGCGGCCAGCTTGCTGTATTTAGGTGCTTTGCTGCTGTACGTGTGGAACAATGGGGTGCTGCACCTTTTCCCCGGAGTGAACCTGGACCCGCTGGTGCTGCTGCTGCCGGCGGTGCTGGCCGGCGGGCTGGGCTTGCGGCTGCGCGCGCCCAGCTACGGCGGGGTGGTGCCCTACGCGGGCGGTGCGGCGCTGCTCTACCCGCTGGTGCTCATGGGCGCAGCGGGGGCGCTGGCGTACGCGTTGGCTACCGCCAATACGCCTTTGCTCGTGGCGGCCCGTAGCTTTACGGGCTTGGCGCTGTTGCTGGTGGGCGGGGCGTTCTGGTTGTACGTGCTCATCAACTTCATGCCGCTCATTCAGCAGCGGCTGCGGGTGTACCGGGTGGTGTTCGAGCCACGTCGGCTGCCTTTTTACACCGTCTACATTTTGGCCGTTGTCGGCATCGTCATGATTCAGTCGCGCCGCGGGTTTGCCCTGCTCGACCAAGTGCAGGCCGGGCAATACAACAACTTGGGCGACCTTACCCGCCAGCAAAGCGAAGCCGACCCCGAAGACCTGAGCCTGGCTGTGCTGGCCGAGCGCTACTACGCCGAGAGCGGCGACGTACTGTACCGGGCCAACCTGCACGCGCAGTTTGGGCGGGCGGCGCTGTACCGCTTCCGCCAGCAGCGGCAGAACGAAATCAACGCGCTGAACCGGGCCTTGCAGCGCGGGCCAAGCGAGAAAGCGTCCCTGCGCCTGGCCAGGTTGTATAACGACCCGAGCGACTTGTTTGAAGGATTGGATGTGCTGCGCCGGGGGTTAAAGGCACAGCCGGGCAGCGCCGCTTTGACCAGCGACCTCGCCCAGCTTTTCACCCAAACATCTCTAACGGATTCGGTCGCGTACTACCTGGACAAGGCCGAGCAACTCGCGCCTGGCAGCTACGCCAGCCGCACCAACCAGCTGAGTTTCTTGCTGAAGCAGGGACTCTATCCCGCGGCGCAGAAACTTGCAGCCAGCAAGCCGAACCCCAAGTCCGAACCTGGGCTGGTTGCTAACCAGCTTTTGCTCCGCTTGCTCACGAAGCCAGCCAAAGCCGAAACTGCAGCCGTGACGGCAACTGAGTTGGATGACGCCACTTTTGCCCAAGTGTATCACTACACCCTGACCGACATTAAAACCCAAAATGCGCCAGGGATTAGGCGTTTGCTCCAGCCGCTGGCTCAGCTAACCAACAACCCTGCAAACGCGGCATACTACGAGCAGCTGCTTTTCCTGCAAGCCTTGGCGCGGCACGCGTTGGGCCAGGAGCAGACGGCTCGGCAATTGCTGTTGCCCTTGGCCACCGGCACCACCGCAACGGCCGCTTACTACCAGCAACTGCTGGGCATGTGGCAGTTGCAGCAGGGGCAGTACGCCACGGCTGCCGACCAGTTTTCCTTTGCGGCTACTCATGGCGCCACTTTTGCGCCCGCCGCTCGGGCTTTGGCTTTGGGGTTGGGCGGCCAGCGCGATTCGGCCCAGGCCATAACGGCCAAGCTGCTCGCCTCGCCGGATTCGATGCAACGGCGGTTTGGGCGTGAAACCGAGCAGCAGCTGAGCGCTAACCTGGCAGCGTCAGGAAATGCTTCGGCCCGGGTAGGGAATGCATGGCTCATCGAAGCGCAGCGTGCCGAACAGCAAAACAATCCCCCCGCGGCCGCCAAAATGTACCAGCGCATTGTGCGCGAAGCCCCCTTCAACGAGGCCGCTATGCTGGCGGCAGGGGCGTTTTACACGCGGCGCCGCGACTACGCCGCGGCTTATTCTGCCTTGCGCGCCGGCCTCGACGAAAACCCTTATTCGCTGCCACTGTTGAGGTCCTACGTACTGGCTGCGGCCGACGCAGGCCTGAGTCAGTATGCCGCGGATGCTTTGGCCCAACTGCGCCGGCAATTGCCGCCGGCTGCTTATGCTACTTTAGCTGCTGATTACGCCGCCCGGCGTGCCGCTCGTGCGGCGGCCACGGCGTCTTTTTCGGAAGCACCTACTTCGCCTCCTCTGCAATAAAGCCCGCTGACGCCATGAATTCCAACGTTATTGAAACCACGGACATCGCCAAATCCTACGTAATGGGGGCGGAAGTCATTCACGCGTTGCGCTCGGTGAGCATCAAAATTCCGCGGGGCGAATACGTGGCGTTTATGGGTCCGTCGGGTTCGGGCAAATCCACGCTGATGAACATTGTGGGCTGCCTCGACACCCCCTCGAAAGGCCAGTACATTCTCAACGGGCAGGACGTGAGCCGCATGAGCGACAACCAACTGGCCGAAGTTCGCAACAAGGAGATTGGGTTCGTTTTTCAAAGCTTCAACCTCTTGCCACGGGCTACGGCCCTCGATAACGTGGCGCTGCCCCTCATTTACGCGGGCCTGAACAAGCGCGAGCGCAACGAGCGCGCCCTGGAGTCGTTGCGCGCCGTGGGCTTGGCCGACCGCGCCTCGCACCGCCCCAACGAGCTCAGCGGGGGCCAGCGCCAGCGCGTGGCCATTGCCCGGGCCCTGGTAAACAACCCCAGCGTGCTGCTGGCCGACGAACCCACCGGCGCCCTCGACTCCAAAACCAGCCACGAAATCATGGACCTGTTCGAGGCGCTGTACTCCAAGGGCAACACCATCATCATGGTGACGCACGAGGAGGACATTGCCCGCTACGCCCACCGCATTGTGCGGCTGCGCGATGGGTTGGTGGAGTCAGACGAAGTGAATCATCAATTAGCAATTCACAATGAGCAATGAGCAATTGGTTATTGAGGACAATGTCGTGTTGACCAAATCTTTTGCTTTTGCCTTGCGCATCGTAAAACTCAATAAGCACTTGCGTTTTGGTCAGCAGGAATATGTGCTGTCAAAGCAGGTCATCCGAAGTGGCACATCCATCGGAGCGAACGTGGAGGAAGCAATAGGTGGCGTCTCCAAGTCGGACTTTTCTGCTAAAATATCCATCGCTTACAAAGAAGCTCGAGAAACAAGTTATTGGCTCCGGCTGCTTCACCAGGCTGACTACCTGGAAACAAAGCTTTTCGAGTCGCTTCACAGTGATTGCCAGGAACTGTGCCGCATATTGTTTTCCATTCTTCGCTCCACCGGCCGTGTATCGTGAACATTGTTCATTGTTCTTTGCTCATTGATAATTGAATTATGAAAATCTACACCAAAACCGGTGATACCGGCCTTACGTCACTCATTGGCGGCACCCGCGTGCCCAAAAGCAGCCTGCGCATAGAATGCTACGGCACGGTGGACGAGCTGAACGCCCACATCGGCTTGGTGCGCGACCAGGAAGTAAACGCCGCTCGCCGGGACTTGCTCAAGGAAATCCAGGACCGGCTGTTCACCATGGGCTCGGCCCTGGCCGCCGACCCCGCAACCTCGCGCATGAAGCTGCCCGACTTGCACGACGCCGACGTGACGCTGCTGGAAGAGGAGATGGACCGCATGAATGCGGGTTTGCCCGAACTGCGGGCTTTCATCTTGCCGGGTGGACACCCCGCCGTCAGCCATGCCCACGTGGCGCGCTGCGTGTGCCGCCGCGCCGAGCGCCTGGTGATTCACCTGAGCGAAGAATCCTTCGTGGCCGACTTGGTGGTGGTGTATCTGAACCGCTTGTCCGATTACCTGTTTGTGCTCAGTCGTGCCATGGCCCACGAACTGGGAGTGGAAGAGGTGACCTGGAAGGCACGACTTTAAGTCCACCGGGGTTTGTACAAACACGAACTAATCAAACGTCCTGCTGAGCGGGCTTTGGCCTTTTCGAACGACACTTTTAGCCGCGCTGCCTCCATCCTCCGTACTCGGAAAATCCCACCCACTCGTACCCTGACTTTGGAACCTATGATTGACATTCTTCCCATTCGCACGCAGCGTGCCGCGGCCTCCCGCTTGGCCACGGTCGACTTCGACCAACTGGAATTCGGCAAAGCCTTTTCCGACCACATGTACGCCGTGGATTACATCAACGGGGAATGGCAGGAGCCGCAAATTGTGCCTTACGGCGACATGGCCGTTAGCCCCGCCAATTCGGCCCTGCACTACGGGCAGGCCATATTTGAGGGAATGAAAGCGTACCACCAGCACGACGGTGGCGTGGCGCTGTTCCGCCCGCTCGACAACTGGGCCCGCCTCAATTCCTCGGCCGAGCGCATGTGCATGCCCACCGTGCCCGAAGACTTGTTTATGCAAGGCCTGCGCGAGCTGGTGAAGCTTGACTCGGAGTGGGTTCCGACTTCGGCAGGTTCGTCGCTCTACATCCGGCCTTTTATGTTTGCCACGGATGGATTCATCGGCGTGCGGCCTTCGGATTCGTACCGCCTCATGATTTTTACCTGCCCCGTGGGCCTGTACTTCAACAAGCCCTTGCGTGTGCGCTTCGAGCAGAAGTATGTGCGTTCGGCCGAAGGCGGCGCGGGCTACGCCAAGAACGCGGGCAACTACGGCGCGGCCATGTACCCTACCAAACTGGCCCAGAACGAAGGCTACAACCAACTCATCTGGACCGATGCCTCGCAGCACCAATTCGTGGAAGAGTCGGGCACGATGAACGCCGTATTCGTGATTGACGGCCGCGTGGTGACGCCTGCCTTGAGCACCTCCATCCTCGATGGCGTGACGCGCCGCAGCGTGCTCCAACTCGCCCGCGACATGGGCCTGACCGTGGAGGAGCGCAAAGTGGGCAGCCGCGAAGTAATGGAAGCCCTGGCCGCTGGCAAGCTGAACGAAGCTTTCGGAGTGGGCACGGCCGCCACTATTGCGCCCATTGCCACCATCGGCTACGAAGGCCAGGACTACGACTTGCCCGAAGTGAGCGCCAACGCCTTCTCCAAGCGCGTGAGTGCTGCGCTGGACGCCATTCGCACCGGCCAGGGCGCCGACGTGCACAACTGGATGGTGCGGGTGTAAGCGGTGAGGTGGTGAAATTGTGAGATGGTGAGTTTGACGTTTCGCTGGCGCTGATGGCGCTAGGGAAGGTCGGGCTCACCATTTGCATTTCACGGCGCTGCTTTTCTGCCGACCTTTGTCGCGCATTCCCGCTCAGACTCACCACTCACTATTTCACCAGTTCACTATCTGATGACCGTTTCCCTCAAAACCGTAACCCTCAACGACACGCACCGCAAGCTCGGCGCTAAAATGGTGCCTTTTGCTGGCTACGACATGCCGGTGCGCTATTCTTCCGACCTGGACGAACACCATACGGTGCGCCGCGCAGTGGGCATTTTCGACGTGTCGCACATGGGCGAGTTTCGGTTGCGTGGTCCGCAGGCGCTGGACCTGATTCAGCGCGTGACCACCAACGACGCCAGTAAGCTGGCCGACGGCAAGGCGCAGTATTCCTGCCTGCCGAACCACGACGGCGGCATCGTGGACGACTTGCTGGTGTACAAACTGGCCGACGAAGATTACCTGCTGGTGGTGAATGCGTCGAACATCGAGAAGGATTGGAACTGGATTCAGCACTTCAACACGAAAGGCGTGGAAATGGAGGATATTTCCGACCGCACCAGCTTGTTTGCCGTGCAAGGCCCCAAGGCCAGCGCCGCCTTGCAGCAGCTCACCGACGTGGACCTGAGCACCATCCCGTACTACTCTTTCGTGCAAGGCACGTTTGCCGGCGCGCCCGACGTCATCATTTCGGCCACGGGCTACACCGGCGCGGGCGGGTTTGAGCTGTACATTCCGAACGAGAGCGCCGCCGCGGTTTGGGACAAGATTATGCTGGCCGGGCAGCCGCACGGCATCAAGCCCATCGGATTGGGTGCCCGCGACACGCTCCGGCTGGAAATGGGCTACTGCCTCTACGGCAACGACATCGACGACAACACGTCGCCCCTGGAAGCTGGCTTGGGCTGGATTACCAAGTTCACCAAGGAGTTTACCAACTCGGAGTACTTCAGAAAGCAGAAGGAGGCCGGTGTGAGCAAAAAGCTCGTGGGTTTTGTGATGGATGGCCCCGGCATCCCGCGCGGCCATTACGAGCTGGTAGATGCCGACGGCGAGAAGATTGGTGACGTAACCAGCGGCACGCAGTCGCCTTCGCTCAGCAAAGGCATCGGCATGGGCTACGTGAAGACCAAATTTGCTGCCCCCGGCACCCAAATCTTCGTGCAAATTCGGGGCAAAAATTTGCCGGCCACCATCAGCAAGCTGCCTTTGACCAAGGGTGCTGAGGAATAGAGTTAAAAGTTAAAAGTTGAGAGTTGAAATAGCTAACGCCTCAACTTCTGGCTGCTGTCGTTTTAACCCTCAACTTTTAACTTTTAACTGAATTTTGCCCAAAGTTGATATTTGCTTCTCGCCGGAGCTGCTGCCGTTGTATGATTTACGGGGCAAAGTGGCCGTTATCGTGGACATTCTGCGGGCTTCCAGCACCGTTGTTACGGCGCTGGGGGAGGGAATTACCCACGTCTTTCCGGTAGCTACGCTGGAGGAATGCGCCGCCAACGGCCAGCAACACGGCTGCCTGACCGCGGCCGAGCGCGACGGGGTGCCGGCGGCTGGTTTTGATTTGGGCAACTCACCGTTTGGCTTTCTGGACGCGGAGCGGCCGGTGCGGGGCCGGGCGCTCACCATCAGCACCACCAACGGCACCACGGCGCTGCAGCGCTCGCTGGCGGCGGAAGCCGTGGTGGTTGGCGCTTTTTTGAACCTTTCGACGGTGGCGGAATTTGCCCGCCAGCGCGCGCGCAACGTGCTGGTGGTGTGCGCTGGCTGGAAAGGACAGTTTTGCCTGGAAGACACGGTGTTTGGCGGGGCATTGGCCGAGCAACTAGCTGCCGATTTCGACGTGCGCAGCTCCGATGCCACCCTGGCCGCTCTGCACCTCTGGCAACAGGGAAAAGCTGACTTATCGGCTTATCTGCTGCAATCTGCGCACGTGCGCCGCCTCAATTCGCTGGAAGCCAGCCAAGACTTTGAGTTCTGCCTGCGCACGGATGCCTACGCCGGCGTGCTGCCTATTTGGCAAACGGACCGGCTGGTAGCGCTGCGCTTAATGAAGAATGAAGAATGAGGAATTAGGGCGCTTGATAATTCTTCATTCCTCATTCCTCATTCTTAATTTCTCATTGTGCTGGTGCCGCTGGCTGTCGCGCTGGGTTTTTTTGGCCAGGTTGCGGGTTAGGGCCGCCGTCAAGTCGACGCCGGTTTGGTTGGCGAGGCAGATGACGACAAAAAGTACGTCGGCTAATTCATCGCCCAATTCCCGGCCTTTGTCCGATTCTTTGAAAGACTGCTCGCCGTATTGCCGGGAGATGAGCCGCGCCACTTCGCCCACTTCTTCGGTGAGGATGGCCATGTTGGTCAACTCGTTGAAATACCGCACGCCGGTCGTGGTTATCCACGTGTCGACGGTTTTTTGGGCTTCTTCGATGGTCATGTTCAGGAGGTCTGAAAAATAAAACTGCGCTTAGGCGGGGGAATCGAGTACGATGGTCACGGGGCCGTCATTGACCAGACTCACTTGCATGTCGGCCCCGAAAATGCCGGTGGGCACGGCCTGGCCCAACTCGGCTGTCACCAGGGCTACAAACTGCTCATACAGCGGTTCGGCGATGGGCGGCGGGGCGGCGCCGATGTAGCTGGGACGGTTGCCCTTGCGCGCATCGGCTAACAGAGTAAACTGGCTCACCACCAGAATTTGCCCGCCGATGTCGAGCACGCTGCGGTTCATTTGGCCGTTTTTGTCGCTGAAAATGCGCAAGTGGACGAGCTTCCGGCACATCCAAGCCAGTGCCGCGGCGGTGTCGGTGGGAGCGAAGCCGGCCAGCGCAAGCAGCCCCGGACCTATTTGCCCCGTGACCTGGCCCTCGACGGTAACCCGGGCTTCGCGAACGCGCTGAATGACGAGGCGCATGAAAAGAGAAAGTTGGCGGTGTAAGTGAAAAGCTGGGCCGATGTTGCGTGCAGGCTGCCGACCTTCGCGTCGACCAGTGCCGACTCAATTCATGCCTTTCCCAGCGGGTGCAAATAACAGCCATTCGACCGCGAACCGCTCCTATTGGCTGTTCGCGGCCCTGCTGCTGGTAGCGGTGGTGCGGCTCTGGCGCTTGCCCGAGGCTGGCCCACCGGACTACGACTCGGTGCGTAACTGGCAAATAGTTCAGGAGTTGGCGCACGGCAACCTTGCGCATTTATTCCATCACGGCAGCCCTGGATTTTTCTTGCTCTACGCGCCAGTTGGTGCCCTGACCCGGGATTTTCGGGTGTTCCAAACCCTCAACGCGCTGGTGGGCGTGGCAGCGGTGGGCCTTTTCACCGGTTGGGTTTCCCGCAAAGCCCGCCTCTCGGGGCCCGAAGCGGCGGGGCTGGCGCTGCTGGCGGGCACTGGCTTGCTGCTCACTTTTGCCGGCCGCGATTTCACCATGAGTTCTTGGGACCTGGTCGTGTTCACGTGCTTGCTCAGAAGCCATTTCAAGCGCATGTATCGGCCCAGCCTGGCAGCGGCCTTGCGCGTGGCCGGGTGGTTGGCCTTGGGCTTGTGCTTGGATTACAAGTTTTTGTTTGCCGTCCCCATTTTGGTGGTGTTGGAACTGTGGTTGGCTGACGGGCTGTGGCGCCAGCGGGGTACGTGGTGGCGGGTGCTGCTGGTGCTGGCTGCGCCCTACGTGTTGCTGGGAGCGATGGGACTGGCCGCCGGCATGCCGTGGTATCGGTGGCTGGCGTTCTACGTTCGGGTGGTGGTGCCGGCTGCCGCCAACCCGGCCGGCCGCCAAGCCACCCTGCACCTGGACTTGCTGTATTACCTCCGCTATCTGGCCAGCTTCGAGTCGCCGTTGCTGCTGGCGGGCTTGGCGCTGGCTGCGGGCTACGTTTGGCGCTTATGGCGTGCCAGCCGCATTCAGCGGGCCCGCGCTTTGCCACTGCTGCCCTACCTCTTAGTGTGGGCAGGGTGCTTGCTGGCGGGCATGTCCTTGCTGGTGAAAGCTCCCCGGGGACTAGCGTTTGCCTACATGCCCATGGCCGCGCTGGCCGTTCTGGGCGGGCGTCGCTTGCTCCCCGGCTGGGCGCTGACGTGCGTGCTGGTGGCAGCGGCCGGCTTGAATGCATTCCGAATACAACGAGAGATTTATGCCCCTTTGCCGACGCGCTACCCGCAAGTGGCAGCTTGGCTGCGGCAGCACCACGCCACCAAAGTAGCAAGCACCGTGGGCATAGGTTTGGCCCCGTACCTCGATGAAACCCAACGCCTGACTGCCATTATCAGCGAGAAGGCGGTGGCCAGCCTGCGCCGTCAAGGCTACGAATATGTGCTGCTGGATGGCTACTGGCGCGTCGCGGGTGTGCATGGTTTCGATTCGCTTCGGCGCCAAAAGCCAGTGGTCGCGTGGCCCGCGCCCCAGTTGCAACGGCCAATTCTGTTCCTGGAGCACTCCGAGTACACAGGCTTAGGGTACGCTGAAACGCTGGAGGCAAGCCGAATAGCAGCGGCGGACACGCTGCCGCTGCGATTGTACCGGCTACAGTAATTGTGGACAGCAGGCAGCGGTTGGTGCCGAACTCCGCAATGCTATGGATATAGGCCGAGCTGGCACCGTCAGGCCCAGCACTCGTGCGCTGCCCGGTAACAGCATCAGTTGCCTGAGTGCTTGCTAAGCACCGTTTCGAGTCTCGGCTAGCGTTTGATGCCCAAGCTGTCGAGCCGGTGCTGGTAGCGGCGGGCATTGCGCTTGTGCTGGGCATAGGTTTCGGCAAAATCCGAAAAGCCACTGCCATCGGGCCGGGCGCAAAAAAACAGGTTCTGGTTGTGAGCCGGTTTCAGCACGGCGTCGAGCGAGCTCAGCCGGGGCGTGGTGATGGGCCCGGGCGGCAGGCCTTTGTGCCGGTAGGTGTTGTAGGGCGAGTTTACTTTCTTGTCCACGTTGAGCACGCGCTTGCGGGTGCCCAGGCCGTGCAAAGGCCACAGCAGGGTGGGGTCGGCTTGCAGGGGCTGGCCGTTGCGCAGCCGGTTGAGGTACACGGCGGCAATGAGCGGCTTGTCGGTGGCCTGGGCGGTTTCTCGCTGCACGATGCTGGCCAGCACGCTCACCTGCACGGGCGTCATCTTGAGGGAATCGGCCCGGCCGCGTCGCTCGGTGGTCCAGAAGCGGCGGTAGGCAGCAGCCACCGTATCCAGAAAAGCTTCGGCCCCAGTGTTCCACAGCAGGCGGTAGCTGCCGGGAATGAACAGAGTGCGAATGGTGCAGGTGTCCAAGCGGTAGCGCGCCCGCAAGCCGGCGTTATTCCCAAGCAGCAGGTGCAGCTTAAACGAGTCGGTTTCCAGCTGCCGGCTTACTTGGCGCGGCAGCTGCTCCAGGTAATGAAATGGCTTGAGCTCAAACCGAACCGTGTCTTGCTGGCCCAGCAGCAGCCTGTGCACCAAGTCCACGTTGCTCAGGCCCGGGTCCAGTCGGTAGCGGCCGGGCTTTACGTGCGCCGGATAGTCCTGTCGTTCTGCCACCCAGCGGAAGGTCTTGGGCTCTTTCAGTAATGCGTGCCGTTGCAGCGAATCCAGCACGGCGGCATAGCCGGTACCCGAGCGGATATAGAGGTAGGCCGGCCCCTCCGCAAACACGGTCACGTTGGGCCGGTAGGCAATGCGCCACACGGCATAGCCCCCAGCGCCCAGCAGCAAAGCCAGCACAAGCAGCAAGAAATACCAGTTACGGTTGATTCGCATAGGCCTTAAAATGGACGCGCCCCCCTAGTGGTGCACGCCCAGCGCCAGTAGAAGTAGATAAGACCGCGCCACGCACGGCAAAGTTCGCCTTATCTTCCTTGCACCGAGTCCGCCACGGCTGCCTCAAACGCCGCGCGCTCGGCCCGACGTATAATTTCAGTCGCCCCGCAGCCCGCAGTCGTGGGGCACTGCTCGTAGGTTTTGCTTACAAAGCAGAAAGGCAAAGCCGGGTCCGCCAGGAAGCGCACTTGAGCACGCAAGCTGTTGTCGCAACGCGGGCCCACGTTTACACGCAGGACGAATTGGCCGGCCGAAGCATAGATGCTTTTGGTTGCTGTGATGCTGTGCAAAGCGTGGTCAGCGGCAACGTTGCGCCGGTACGCGGCACCAACGAAGCACAACAGGCCCATCAAGTACCACCAGGCCGGTTTCTCCTGCTTAAACCAGTGCCATGCTAAGCAAATGGCGCGGCAATCGAGGTATAGTCCTCGCCGTGCTTTTCGGCCGACTCCCGGAGCAGCTGCTGTTGCCAAGGCCGCAAGGCATTTTCCGCGCCTTGCTCGATGATGTCGGCAATGAGGCGATTGCTCAGCACCATGTTGGCCAGGGTTGGGCCGTGGTCAGCGGCCAGGTTCGCTTTCATGTTGTTGAGCAGGGTTTCGCGGGCCTCGGCGCGGGAAGCTGCGGGCCCGTTGAGGCGGCGCCGGAAAGGAAACTTGCGCTGCTCGGGCGGCAGCGGCGCTTCCGGCACCAAGTCGGTGGTGCCGATGGCCAGGAGCTGCTCGGCATAAGGCGAACGTTTCAGCTCGGGGTGCAGCCCATTGGCCGTGCGCAGCTGGTTCGCGGTTTCGATGGGCTGCCGGGTAAGCTCGGCCAGCTTGTCGTTGCTGAGCACGTGGTACGGAGGGCGGTCGAGTTGCCGGGCCACGGCGTCGCGCAGCATGTACAGCTCCCGGAAAATGGGCATTTCCCGTGGTGAAATCTTGTATTTAGCCGCGTTGCGCGACCAGGGCCGCGGGTCGTCGCGGCCGTAGCGCACGGCTTCCAGGGCCAGGTTTTCCTGCGCCGCCCAGTCAGCACGGCCCAATTCGGTGAGGCGGGCGCTGAGGCGGTCGGTGAGCTCAAACAAGTAAAGCACGTCGTTGGCGGCGTATTCCTTTTGGGCCTCGGTCAGGGGCCTTTTCAACCAGTTCGACTTCTGCTCCCCCTTGTCCACCTCAAAACCCAGTTCGGCCTGAATGAGGCGGCCGAGGGAAATGTTGTTGTCTTCGGCGGCCAGCAAGGTGAATTGCAAGCTGGTGTCGATGATGTTGCGGCAGTTTACCCCAAACACCTCATCTAACAGCAGAATGTCGGATTTGCAGGAATGGAACACCTTGGCCACGGCCGGGTCGCGCAACACGGCAAACAAGGGCTCCAACCCCGCGGCCATGTTGGGCAAGGGAAGGGGGTCAATTAGGTAAACTTCTTTGCCGTCGAATACCTGAATCAGGGCCAAATGCCGCCCGTAGCGGTGCCGCATGTCGTCGAATTCCAAATCAATGCCGATGCGCGGCAAGGTGGCGAAATGGGCGGCGGCTTCAGCTATTGCGTCGGCCGTAGTGAGGTAATGAATAAGTGGCATTGAGGCGAAAAGCAAATCGGCGAGGCCAACTCCAGGCAAGGACTAAGGCTGCGCGGTAAAGGTAGGCATGTACGGCAAGCGCCAAGAAATTATCATCGAAAAGGACAAAACAAGCTTGTGTAATTATATTAGCCGCGGCATCGTGATGTAGGAATTGTAACCAATCCATTATTTCTGGGTTTTCAGCTCACTCCTTTTAACCGGACGGTCGGCCGAATTTTACTCATTATCACCATTTTAATCCAATCCTCTCATGAAACACAAACTCTTTACTCATTTCAGAATTTTGCTGCTCTTTGCGGCGTGCTTGAGTTCGGTTTCCGCCTGGGCCCAAACGCGGGCCGTAAGCGGCCGGGTGGTGGGCACCGACGGCAGCGCCATTCCCGGCGTTACGGTGCTGGAGCGCGGCACCACCAACGGCACTAGCACCGGCGCCGATGGCGCGTTCACCATCAGCGTGCAGCCTGGCGCGGCGCTTGTGATTAGCTCCGTGGGCTTTACCGGTCAAACGGTTACGGTGGGAGACCAATCCACGATTAACGTGCGGTTGGCGGCCAGCACCACCGAACTCAACGAAGCCATTGTGGTGGGTTACGGCACGCAGTCCAAGGCCGACCTGACGGGTGCCGTGACGCAGCTTTCGGCCCGCGACGTGGAAAACCAGCCCGTGACCAGTTTTGAGCAGGCCATTCAGGGCCGCACCCCCGGCGTGGTGGTGAACCAGGGCAGCGGCAAGCTGGGCCAGGGCATCAATATTCAAGTGCGCGGCACGTCGTCGGTCACGGCTTCCAGCCGTCCGTTGTACGTTATTGACGGCGTGCCAATTACCTTCCAGGACCAGTCGCAGGCCGGTGACGAGCCCCTGAACCCACTGGCTGACCTCAACCCCAACGACATCGAGAGCATCAGCATTCTGAAGGATGCCTCGGCTTCGGCCATCTACGGTTCGCGGGCTTCCAACGGCGTGGTGCTCATCACCACCAAAAAGGGCAAGCAAGGCCAAACCAAGGTGAATGTGGGCTACTATTACGGCGCCAGCTCGCCCACGCGCCTGCGTGATTTTCTTAACGCTGACCAGTACAAGACGCTTTTGGGGGAATCGATTACAAATGCATCCCTCATTCCAGGCGCTTATATCAACG
>DASVTG010000090.1:0-5193 GCA_036387695.1 Hymenobacter sp.
GCGGCGGTGCCGCTGCCGCCCATCGCCTTGAAAATTGGTGAGCGGTGGGGCTGGAAGTTCCCGGCCCGCAACTGGCAGCAGCGTGGTGACTGGATTAAGGAAATCGCCAAAGGCGCGGGCTTGGTGCGCGAATGGGATGACCGGCTGATTACGGGCGGCAAGGTGGTACACAACTGGCGGCCCATTTGGCAAGTCATCAGCACCCATACGGCGCGGCATACAGCGGGCACGCTGCTCAAGCAGGTCAGCAACGGAAATAAGGCTTTGGCCAAGTTAGTGCTCGGGCACGCCGATGAGGACGTGACGGACCGGTACGCTAAGGACAAAGCGCGGCTGCTGGCGCCGGCGGTGCTCGATGCGTGGCGGAAGATTCTGGGCGAGTGGTACGAGGGGGAGCCGGCGCGGTAGACGGCATCGTTTACTTGGCTGCTAGACGCCGCGCTGCTTTTTCGTTTTGGGTTTGGGCTCGGGTAACTCTTCCACCGTCAGGCGGGCTAGATTTGTCAGCCACTCCCGGTCCTCCAGCTGCTCTTCAATCAGGAAGCTAGGCTTTGCGCCTGGGTAAGGCGCGGCCTCGGTCACTTCTGATAAAAAAGCCCGTCCCGCTATAGTAGGCTTAATGTACAGCTTGTTGTCACAAACAAGGGCAAAGGGCTTACCATCCCAGTACAGGGTATACTCCCCAAACATCTTCTTGGCGGTAACGTGGCCGGAGCTGTTAATCTGCTCAACGACAAATTCGGCGAATTGTGGAGTAGAGGCCATTGTACACAGGGTGTAGCTGAGCTGTGAACTGTTCGTAAGCCCGACAAGCTTTCGGCGAATGTACGATGTGGGCGCAAGGTGCCTGCAGACTGCCTCCGTCCTGCCTTCAGCCCCGGTTCAGGGCGGCAGCTACTTCGGCCTCTGGGAGGCTGGTGTAGGCGCAGAACTCGGCAACGGAAACGTAGGCGCGGGCGGGCTTGCGCAGCTTGGTGCGGATGCGTTGGAGGAGGCGCTTGCCGGCGTCGTAGCCGGTGCCGGTTAGCTGGGCAACGTCTTTGGGGTATAGGCAAACCTGGGGCATCTTGGGGAGACTTGGGACTATTGGGATGGACGAATATACAACGGCTAAAGGCCGGCTGTAGGTTCGTGCTATGAATCATAAAGCACTGTATTTCAGCGGGTGGTTGCTATCGGTTGCGGCTGGTTTCGGGATGAGCTACGTCCCGGCGCTGGGCATCAACGAGACCGGTGTAAGCAAGGTGGTGCCGGTGGCGGAGACCGGGCGGGTGGTACGCGTGGTGGATGGCGACACTTACGATGTGCTGGCCGGGGGCATAACGCACCGGGTGCGGCTGCTGGGCGTGGATGCGCCGGAAGTGGGCCAGCCCTTTGGGCGGCAGGCGGCAGACTCGGTGGCGCAGCTGCTGCGGCCTGCGCAGCTTGTGCTGCTGACGCGGCACGGTGTGGACCTGTATGGGCGAGTGCTGGCGGCGGTGCGGCTGCCGGTTGAGGGTAAGCCGGCCCTCGCACTTGATTCATTGCTGGTGGTGCGCGGGTGGGCTTGGGCCTGGGACCCCAAGCACCGAGTGGCGGGACGGGCGGCGCAGCAAGCGGCCGCGCTTAAAGGTCGGCGCGGGCTCTGGAAGTGCGGGGCGGTGGGCGTGCTCACGCCGCAGCAGTGGCGGCGATTTAACTACAAAAACAAGCGGCGCTACGGGGTGGGCTGCACCTGGTAGCAAAGCCGCAGAATGCAAGCAGCCACAAGGCAAACGGATTTCCAACTTCTAATTCTTCTTTACAATGGCACGTCAGACGGGCATTATTGGCATCCAGGGCACCGTAGGGGGCCTGGTGTTCAGCGAAAACGGTAACATTTCACAGAAGCCGGCCAGCGACAAGGCGGCTTTTGCCAGCGCCCCAAGCCGGGCACGTACCCGCGAAAACGCGGCTGAATTTGGCCTGGCCGCTAAGTATAGCAAGGTGCTACGCGACTCGTTGCGTGTGGCCATTGCTTCGGCCAGTGACAGCCAGTTGGCCTCGCGTCTCACGAAAGTGATGCGCGAAGTCATCGGGCTCGACGACACGAATGACCGCGGCATGCGCGTGTTCGATGCCAGCAACTCGGCCCCGCTGCTTGGCTTCAACTTTAACGCGGGGGCCGGTATTGGCCAGACCATGTACTTCCCTTACGAGGTGACGGGCGCGGGTGCTGATGTTACCATGAGCATTCCGGCCCTGAACCCGGCCAGCGACATTGCGGCTCCACAGGGCGCTACCCACTTCGAGGTGGTGTTTGCAGCTTCTTCGCTGGACATGGAAGCGCTGACCTTCACGAATGGTGTGGTGGCTGCTCCGCTGGGCATCCTGCCCATCAACAGCGCGGCCCTGGTGAATCAGACGGTGGTGGCCACGTTCCCCGCGGCTCCGGCTGATGCGAACCTGGTGGTGGGCGTGGTAGGCATCAACTTCTACCAGCAGATTAACGGCAAGTTTTACGCCCTCAATAACAACAGCACTAACCCGCTGGCCATTGAGTACGTGGCTTAAGTCGGAGAGCCTTCGGCACCAAGCGGCCGGCCGAATAAGGCCGGCCGTTTTTCATTCATCTTCTAAATCTTATTGCAATGGCACTTACGGCCTATCAAACTCAGTTTAAGCGGCGCATGAAGCGCGCCATCAGCCTACGAGCTAAAGCTGACCGGAAGGCCCGGCGCTACACCCAATTGCTGGCCGATGCCATCGGGGCAGCTGAGGATGCTGCTACGCAGATGAACGAGCTTAATCAACTCTACAACGTGGACGTAAGCACCTACACGCTGCTCACACAGGCTCTACATGCTAATAGTGGGCAAGAGGTGCTGATGGACCACTTGGCACAGAGTACGCCCGGCGAGGAAGCGGTAATCTTTAACCAGGTGCCAGACGCCAACGGCGGGCAGCCGCTGCCGGCTAACCCGCTGTTTGGAGAGCTGGTGGTAGGTACGCCGATTACGCCGCCGGCGCAGGTAGGTAAGGCTGCAGCTTCGGAGAAGGGTACTGTGCCTGTGGACACGCTTCCATCCGAATCCTTGGGTTAGCAGCATCCCATCAATGACCGGTAAGGCCGGCTCCTCCTTGTGAGGGGCCGGCCTTTTTTCTGTGCGGGTGCTGGCTGTATATCTGACTAACGTTTAGCTTATCTGCTTCGTCGGTTGTAAAGCTCTGGCCGGTGACTTGGCAAACGTAGTGGTGGTAAGCAAAGGAATACTCCTTGTTGCGGTACTTCTCGGTTGCTGGCTCCTGGTGAAGAAGCGCGTATCCATCTGCGAAAGGGCTTTCAATCTGGCTGGCAATCATGGCTAGCGTTTGGATGGGGCAAAAGGGATAGTGAGAGTGAATTTCTATTTGTCACATTCCGCGGAAGTATGGCGCAGAGGGTGCTGTCGAGGCAGGTAACGGCAGATGCCGTATGCCCCGGCTTTTTGACCTGATATTGGGCGAAACAGCTTTGCGTGAGGTTACGTCAGATGCTAGACGTTGTTGAGCGACTGAGGCAGAAAAATTCTGGCTTGGCAACGCAAAAATTCAGAATTTTTCTGGTCGGCCGGAAAACAGATGAAGACACGAAAAAGCCCCGTTGGAACGGGGCTGTTATTCGGATGGGGCTTCGGCGTAAAGGCCGAGTGGGTCGGCTTGGTAATGCTGGCGCAGGTAACGGGCGGCATTATCGGCATATTCCTCTAGGCGGCGCCCTTCGGTAATAAGCTGTTTAGGGGCGGCCGTAGCGTTGAGAATTTCGACTGCTTTGTCGAAAGCAGGGAAAAGCTTGCGGTCAGTAGGAAGGGCCAATAGTAAATCAAAGCGGTAATTTTCAGCAGCAGCTACTGCGGCCAGCAGGTGAAGCCAGCCATGGGTGTACACGGCTTTGCGGTTGATTTCTTCGGCGTCGGCCAAGTCAAGGCTAACGGGCTTAATAAAATTCTGAGTACCGTTTTGCCAGGCGTAGTCGAAGCGAATGGCAGTGGCGGCAGCTTGCACCTCTACGTTGCGGCGCAACAGTTGAAAAACGCCCGCGTCGTGCGCTTCCAAGTTGCGGCGGAAGTTGCTAATCAAAAAAGAGTCCCGCTTGTGCTGGCCGGCGCGAGGCGCGGGCTGGGTTTCGGCAAAGTAGAGTTCGTAGTACTGGTCGGCTACTTGTTGCGGGGCATCATCGACGTGGGCAACGGCTTTAGTGAGTTGTCCAAAGCGTAATACGGTTGCATCGGCAGGCACCAACTCACGGGTGATAAAGGCCGTGTATTGCTCGGGGCTGAGCGCACTGCTTAACTCATTGTTGGCACGGGCCACGCGCTGGCCAAAGCTGGTGAGGTAGGTGAGCAGCTGGCGCTCGGAAAAGGACTGGTATAAGTGGCGCAGGCGCTTGAACCGGGCCGGAAAACGAAATTCCAGCCGCCCTTGCTCCGGGAAACAGAGCAGGATGCCCACGTTCACTTCCTCCCCAAGGAAGGGGGAATGCACGTACTTGAGCAGGTTGAAGTAAATCGTGTTCACGTGAGGGTTTGGCGCAATAGGGTTTGAAACTGCCCGGCGTTGGCCTTTTGGTAACAAAGGTACTCGAAGAATAAATCGAAGTCGGGAAGCGAACAATCCAACGCCGAAAGCTGCTGGTGGTACGGTCGTAGCAACTGAGGGTTGAGGCCGCGAAGGTATTCGGTGAAGGTGCCGAAGGCGGCGGCGGTGACGGCAGGGCCACGGGCCTTCAGGGGAGGGTAGAACAAGTGACGCTGGTAAAGGTGTTCCCAACGACCCTCGGTTAAATTGTGAAATGCTCGCCCAATGCCGGACATGGAAAGTTCGTGGTCAATTAAAACAGCTTCTTCGCCGTCAGGCATAATTAAGTTGGGTTTGTCGGGGCGGCGGTCAGTATTGAGAATGAGATTGTCGAAACCGTAAATGGTTTCCATTTCGTAAGCTTCCAGCTTTTTCAGAGGCAAAGCGCGAGAGTACGGGTATGGTCCTTCGACTAAGCGGCAACCGAACAACAAGCCCGGGGCAGTTTCGGCCAATTGCCGTTGTTGCGGTTCGTCGAGTGAGGTGGTCTAGTAATGCTGGGCAGAAGAAGGACGTATATTTCTTCTGTTATGACCGCAAAAAAGAACGGGGCGTCGCCCGACAAACGACGTAAGTACGACGAGGCCTTCAAGGCCGAGGCCCTGCGTTTGGCCGACG
>DASVTG010000091.1:0-14235 GCA_036387695.1 Hymenobacter sp.
AACAGTGAAGAGTTAAAACCTGGATAGATGAGGTTTTAACTCTTCACTGTTAACTTTTAACTCCCCTCAAGTGGAGGCTTCGGCCCAGGCGTAGCGGCGCTGCTTCCACACGATGTAGCCCGGCCAAACCGTGTACGCGAGCACCGCCAGCGACATCACGCAGAGGTAAAACTCGTAGAGCAGCAGCACGCCCAGGTTTTCGCGGTGGCCGGCTTGGCGCAGCGTTATCAGCAAAAAGAGCGTCTGCAAGCTTACTTTCAGCCCGTAGATGGCGGCCACCCACGGCCCGGGCAGCAAGCCCGGCCAAAACAGGACGACGTAGAACACCCCGTACATGCCAAATAGCGCCGTGAGGTACCAGGGCAGCGAAGTGGCGCCGTTCATCCAGCGTTTGCGCTGCTGTAGCAGGGCGCGCACCGTGGGCTGGGGCACGGACACGCCCAGCGCCTGGGGCTCGCACAGGTTGCGGAAGCCGTAGCCCTTGGCCGTCACGGCCTGAAACAGCTGCAAGTCGTCGCTTACGTTAAAATTGAACGCTTCAAAGCCCCCCGTACTCTCGTAGGCTTCGCGGGTCACCAGCATGTTGTTGCCCACGGCCGAGGCGGGCAGGCCGCGGTCGGCGAGCAGCCGGATGAGGTTCAGCCCAAACAGCCAATCCAGGCCTTGCAGCCGGCCAAAGAGGTTGCCCTCGGCGGTGGTGATGCCCGTGACCACGCCCACGCCGGGCGTGGCCGCCGCCAGCATGGCCGTCACCCAGTTGGGCGACATGGTCATGTCGGCGTCCGTAAACAGGAAATAGTTGGTGGTGGCGGCGCGGCAGAGGTGGGCCAGGGCGTTGGCTTTGCCCCGGGCCGAGCCGAGCCGCTGCGTGATGGAAAGCAGCCGGAACTGGGGCTTGTCGCGGATAAAATCGGCGACGATGGCGGCCGTGCGGTCGGTCGAGCCGTCGTCGGCAATGATGATTTCCAGGCGCCCGCTGGGGTAGTGAAGCGCGGCCAGCGAGCGCAGGCACCGGCCGATGCTGGCTTCCTCGTTGCGGGCCGCTACCAATATGCTCACCCGCGGGCGGGGCAACCGGCCCCGCCGCCGCGAAGGCCGGCGCAGGAGCAGCAGTAAACAACCCAGGCAAATCAAAAAAAATACTCCGAAGAAAACAGTCGCCAGCGCCATGCAAAACCAGAAGAGTGAGCTTCCAGAATACGCGAATGGGGCGGGCGGCCGTTGCTTGGGTAAATGCGGGTTTTGTGGGGAAAGCGTATGTACAAATACGGATTCCCACTCAACTTTTACCCATCAAACCAAAGGAGCGGGCGTGGCGGGGCCCTCATAGGCGGGCGCCAGCCCCTATTCGCCTTCGATGGGCAGGTGAATTTTTTCGTTGTCGGACACCCGCAGCGTGAGCAAGCCCCCGATTATCATCAGGATGCCGCCCAACACCACCACGTTTAGCGGGTCCAGGCTGGGGAACTGCTTCATGATGAACGGCAAACCCAGCGAGGCGCACACTTGGGGGATTACAATAAAAGCGTTGAACACGCCCATGTAATGCCCCATTTTGTTGGCCGGAATCACGCCGGCAATCATGGCGTAGGGCACCGACAGGATGCTCGTCCAGGCCACGCCCACGCCTATCATCGACAGGTAAAGCATCCACGGTTCGGTAATGAAGGCCACCGAAAACAGGCCCAGGCCGCCCGCCGTCAGGCACAGCATGTGGGTGAGCTTGCGGCCAAACTTGCGCGCAACGGCGGGCAAGAGCAGGCTGAACGCCGCCGAAACGCCGCTGTATACGGCAAAGGCCACGCCCACAAAATTGGCGCCCTCGTTGAAAGCGGCCGACTTGCTATCGGTGGTGTGGTAAAGGTGCTTGGTGACGGCCAGCGTGGTAAAAATCCACATGCAGAACAGCCCAAACCAGGTGAAAAACTGCACCGCCGCCAGCTGCTTCATCACGCGGGGCATGTGCAGCACCCCGGTGAAGGTTTCCTTGATGCCTTCCCAGAGGGTCACGCGGTTTTTCTCGCGTTCAAAGGCGGCCATATCCTCCGGCGGGTATTCCTTGGTGGTGAAGATGGTATACAGCACGCACAGGAAAAACGCCGCCGCGCCGATGTAATAGGCATACTTCACCGAGTTGGGCACAATGCCGGTGGCCGCTTCGTTGGCCACCCCAAAACGGGTGAGGATGGTGGGCAGCAGCGAAGCCACCACGGCGCAAATGCCTATGAAAAACGACTGCGTAGCAAACCCCGTGGTGTGCTGCTCGCCGGGCAGCATGTCGCCCACAAAGGCCCGAAACGGCTCCATGCTGACGTTGATGCTGGCGTCCATTATCCACAGCATGCCGCCGGCAATCCAGAGCGTAGGGGAGTTGGGCATGGCCAGCATGGCCAGTGAGGCCAGGATGGCCCCAATTAGGAAAAAGGGTCGGCGGCGGCCCCAGCGCGGGCTCCAGGTGCGGTCAGACAGGTAGCCGATGACGGGCTGCACCAGCAGGCCCGTGAGCGGCGCGGCCACCCACAGAATGGGAATGTCATCGGCGTTGGCCCCCAGGTTGGAGAAAATGCGGCTGGTGTTGGCGTTTTGCAGCGCGAAGCCAAACTGAATGCCCATAAAGCCGAAGCTCATGTTCCAGATTTGCCAGAAGCTGAGGCGCGGCTTCGTGCGGGTGCTGGTGGCCGGAGCCGCGCTGACGGATGCCATGGAACGAGGGGTGGGAATTGTGAGGGATAGGAAAAGGCTGCCGCACCCCGATGAATATCGAAAAGCGGCAGCCTTCAAATTTACTGACTCAGGCGGTTATTCCGACGGCGTTACCGGGGCTTTATCTCGAAAACGTGAGCCGAAAGCGGCTCCAAGGTCAGGTTGAGGGTGTTGAGGGGCTCGCCGCCGTTCAGCAGGTCGGTGTAGGTGTAGAATTTTTTGTCGCTCAGGCCCATGGCTTTCAGCGCCTCGGCCGGGATGTTGATGACGGGGTGGTAAGTCTTGTCGGCGCTGAAGTTGACCACCACCAGCACTTGCTGGGTAGGGGTGTGGCGCAGGTAGGCGTAGAGGTGGCGCTGGTTGTACTCTTTGCCGAGGTTGTTGGCGTCCTGCAGTTCGTAGAAGCGGCCTTTGCGAATGGCGTCGCTCTTGCTGGCCACGTTGAGGAGGCGGCTGTAGAAGTCACGGAGGTTTTTCTGCTCGGGACTGAGCTTGCCGCCGTCGAACTTGCCCTGGTTCATCCATTTCTGGTGTTCGGGCACGCCCCAATAGTCGAAAATGGTGGTGCGGCCGTCTTCGCTGCTGAAGCCTTCGGCGCCGCGGGCGGGCTCGCCCACTTCCTGCCCGCAGTAGAGCATGACGGGGCCGCTGGCCAGCGTGGCCGTCACGGTCATGGCCGGAATGGCGCGGCGCGGGTCGGTGGCAAAGTCTTTGGAGGCAATGCGCTGCTCGTCGTGGTTTTCCAGGAAGCGCAGCATCTTGGAAGAGAAGCCGTTGCTTTCTTCCTTCCAGACTTTGGTGATGTCCTCGGTGGTGCCTTCCTGGCGCATCAGCTTGCGCAGGTTGTCGTAGAGGCCCACTTTGTCGTAGAGGAAATCGAATTTTCCTTTGGTCAGGTAGGCGCTGTATTCCTTGGGGTTGTAGGCTTCGGCAATGAACACAATGCCGGGCTTCACCTTTTTTACCTCCGGAATGACGTAGGCCCAGAACTCAAACGGCACCATTTCGGCCATGTCGCAGCGGAAGCCGTCCACGTTCTTGCCGGCCCAGTACACCAGAATGTCGCGCATCTTCTTCCAGGTGTCGGGCACCGGCGTGAAGTAGGTTTTGCGGCCGTTCTGGTAGTCCACGCCGTAGTTCAGCTTCACGGTTTCAAACCAGTCGTTGATGCTGGGCGTTGCCGAGAACACGTCGTTGCCGGTGGCTTTGGCGGGCGTTTCGGTGTATTTGCTGTCCTCGCGTGGCCCTTTTAAGGGGCCCAGCGGGTTGTAGCCGGCGGGCACCACGAAGCTTTTGCCGGGCAGGTAGTAGAAGTTGTTGTTCGGCGCGAAGGCTTTGGTTTGGTCGTCCAGGGCGCCCAGGTCCACCACGCCCGCGGGCTTGGCGTCCGACTTATAGCTGCGGGCCACGTGGTTCGGAATGAAGTCCATGAGCACCCTCAGGCCGTGGTCGTGGGTGCGCTTGATAAGCGCCTCGTACTCGGGCATGCGGTTTTTCACCACCACGGCCAGGTCGGGGGCCACGTCGTAGTAGTCCTTGATGGCGTAGGGCGAACCGGCGCGCCCCTTCACCACGTCGGCGTCGTCGGCCGGAATGCCGGCGGCGGTGTAGTCCGTCATGGTGGCGTGTTCAATCACGCCGGTGTACCACACGTGGCTCACGCCCAGCTTCTTGATTTCGTCGAGGGCCTTGTCGGTGATGTCGTTGAACTTGCCGCAGCCGTTTTCGACGATGGTGCCGTAGGGCTTATTCAGCGCCACTTTGTTGCCAAACAGGCGCGTCATCAGCTGGTAGATAACGAGCTTATTGTCTTGCGGTACTTCGGCGGTAGTGTTGGGGTCGGTAGCGGATTGGGCCACGGCGGGTTGGGCAGGCAAAATGAAAGACGCCAGTGCTAAAGTGCTGGCAGCAACGAGGAGAGGTTTTCTCATAAGGGCCGTAAGATAGGGCAATTAACAATGAACAAGTCGCAATGAACAATGCCCGTCAAGCCCCCTCCCCAATTGCTAATTGGTACTTGTCAATTGATAATCACCAGTCCTGCGAGACGGGGTGCAGCATCAGCTCATCAATGACTACGTGGGGCGGGGCTTCCAGCACGTAGCGCACGGCCTGGGCCACATCGCCGGGCCGCAGGTGGGTTTTCTCCGCTTCCGCGCTGCCCGGCTTGGTGTCGTTGAAATACGTGTCGACCAGCCCCGGATAAATGGCGGTAACCTTGATGCCGTGCGGGCGAACTTCCTTGCGCAGGCTGCCCAGCAGGGCGTCCTGGGCCGCTTTGCTGGCGCCGTAGGCCGTGCCGTGGGCAAAAGTGCGCTTGGCCACGTCGGAGGTGATGCCCACGATGTGGCCCTTTTTGTGGGCTTTGAAGTGAGGCACCACGGCCTTGCACATCAGGAACGTGCCCTTCACGTTGGTGTCAAATATCCGGTCCCATTCCGAGCTGGTGAAGTTCTCCAGCTCATTAAAAGAGCCCACGCCCGCGTTGCACACCAGAATGTCGAGCCGGCCGTAGTGCAGCAGGGCGCCTTCTACCACCTGCTGGGCGTCGGATTCCATCGACACATCAGCCACCAGCCCCAGGCCCTGGGTTTTGTTGGTGAGCTCGGCCAGCTCTTCTTCGCTGCGGGCCACGGCCACCACTTTGGCGCCTTGCAGGGCCAGGAGCAGCGCCACCGCCCGGCCAATGCCGCGGCTGGCACCGGTTACGATGGCTACTTGGTCGGTGAGGTCGGTCATGGGCTTTCGGGTTTCTCGCTGAGGTTCGCAGAGGTTTACGCAGAGGTCCGCTGAGGTTCTTCTAGACCGTTCACGATGCGTAAAATGCCTTCTTTCACGTGTACTACGTTGAAATTGATAAGCAGGCCAAGCTTGCATTGCGAGAGCTTGAGGTAGGTCAAAAGCTGTTTTTTGTGGACGTCCAGCAGGCAGTCAACCGATTTTAACTCCACTATGACTTTGCCGTTGACCAGCATGTCAATGCGGTAGCCGATGTCGAGCTGCTGACCGGCGTAAGTCATGGGCAAGCCCACCTGCGTGCGGACCTCAAATCCTCCGTTTCGCAACTCGTACAGCATGGCTGCTTCGTAAGCAGACTCAAGCAGTCCCGGTCCCAAGGCCGTGTGCACCGCGAAGGCTGCTTTGCGAACGTTAAAAGAAATATCGTTTTCGTGCATGAGCTCAGCGAACCTCCGCGAAAACCTCTGCGGACCTCAGCGAGAAATATACCAGAATTTACTTCCGCAGCTCCACCACCCAGGCCGTGTGGGCCGGCACCCGCAACGTCTTCAGGTCCGCCACGACGGCGCCGCTTACCACCTCCACGCCAGATGAAAAACCATCCATGCGCTCGGCAAATCGGGTACCATCTACCTGCTTTTCGTCCTTGGTGTTGTTGGCGATAATCATCACGCACTCACTATCTGAATACCGGAAATACGTGTACACCCCATCCTGCGGGATAAACTGCATCAATTTTCCGCTCGAAAGCACGGAGTGCGTCTTCCGGTAGTTCGCCAGCTTGCTTACGTAGTCGAACGCCTCGCCGGCTTGGCCCGGCCGCGAGGCAAAGTAGTTCACCTTATCCCCCGCAAACCCGCCGGGGAAGTCCTCGCGCACCAGCCCGTCGGGGTTGGAAAAGTTTTTCATCAGCACTTCGGTGCCGTAGTAGAGCTGCGGCGTGCCACGCAGCGTGAGCAGCCAGGCCATGCCGGTTTTGAACTTGTTGAAGTCCTCGCCAATCACCGAATAGAAGCGGCTCATGTCGTGGTTGTCCAGGAAGGGCACGTTGCGGGTGGCGTCCACGTATAGCCAGTCGGCTTGCAAGGCGTGGTAGAGCTTGCTCAAGTCGCCGTTTTCGGTTTTCAACGCGTCCAGCACGGCAAAGCAGACCTGAAAATCGAGCACACCGGGCAGGTTTGATTTGAAGCCGTTCACGGGCGGCAGAATGTTCTGGGCAAAGAAGGCTTGCTCGGCCTCGGTGCCTTCCCAGGCTTCGCCAAACATGGCCAGCTTGGGGTATTCGTCCGCAATGGCTTTGCCCCAGGCCATGAGAAACTGCGGATTGGAATAGGGATAGGTATCAATGCGGTAGCCGTCCAGGCCCGTCGATTCCACCCACCACAGAAAGTTCTGAATCAAATACGTTGCCACCAGGGGGTTGCCCTGGTTCACGTCGGGCATGCTCGTGTCGAACCAGCCGTCGTTGAACAACTGGTAGTCGCGCTTCGAGCCGTAGGGGTCGTTGAGGGCGTAGGCGTTGTAGTTGCTGCGCGTGAAGGTGGGAAACTTGTGAAACCAGTCTTCGGCCGGCTTGTCGAGGAACAGGTGGTGGTAGCTGCCCCAGTGGTTGAGCACGATGTCCTGCACCACTTTCAGGCCGTCGGCGTGCGCGGCTTTCACGAACTGCACGTATTCCTGGTTGGTGCCGTAGCGCGGGTCAATCTTGTAGCAGTCCGTCACCGCGTAGCCGTGGTAGCTGGCCTTGGGCATGTCGTTTTCCACTAGCGGCGTGGGCCAGATGGCCGTGGCACCCAGCTGCTTGAAGTAGGCGAAGTGGTTCTGTATGCCCTTTAAGTCGCCGCCGTGGCGGGCGTACATCGAGTCGCGGGCCACATGGTTTGCGCGGGTGCCCTTCACCACGTCGTTTTGGGGGTCCCCATTCGAGAACCGGTCCGGCATCAGCAGGTACACCAAATCAGCCTGGGTGAGGCCTTGGGTGCGGGCAGGGTCGGTGTTGCGGGCCCGCAGCTCATACTCATATTTCACCTTTTTGGCGCCTTGGAACTGCAGCGCCAGCTTGCCCGGCCTGGCCGTGGGGGCAATGGTCAGGTTCACCACCAAGTAGTTGGGGTTTTCCAGCTTCTGCACGCCGTCCAGGGTCACGCCGGGGTAGTTGAGCGCCACCGTGCTGCTCCCAATGCCGGGCCCATGCACCAGCAGCTGCAGCTTGGGGTTTTTCATTCCCACCCACCAAAAAGTAGGGTCAATGCGGCTGATGGCCGTGGTTTTATCGGGCGCCGCCGTGGCAATCGTTGCCGCTGAAGCCGTACCGATTGGGAGAAAAGGCGCTGCCAGCATAGCCCCGGCGAGCAGGAGCACAAAGCGAGAAATGTTCATGGACGCGAAAAGCAAGGGGGAGTGAGTGGGAGCTGGCAAGGTAGCCCAGGCCGTGCAGGCGCACAATGCAGGCACGTATGGAAGGGAAGCGAAGGGAGAAGCATTGGTATTGTATTTATTTAATAAATACGCTGTTACACCAACCCCGGCAGCCAGCGCACCGTTAGGAAGACGCTTAGGCTGACTCCAAAGCCCGCGCATTATGGCGCTTGCTCTTACTTCTTACTCGCCACAACTGCGCCCTTTCCATGACTGAAAACGTCAAACTTGCCGACACGCTCAACGAACTGGCCCTCTTCGTAAACGACCGCATCGAAGGCTATAAAACCGCCGCTGCCGAAACCAAAGACCCGCAAAACGAAGGCTACTACCAGCAGCTGGTGCAGCAAAGCGAGCAATTTGTGAAGGAGATAAACGGGTTTGCGCAAGCCGCCGGCGGCACCGCCGAAGCCAGCACCACCCTCAAAGGCAAGTTTTACCGCGGCTTTATGGACGCCAAAGCCGTGGTGACCGGCCGCCGCGAAAAAAGCATTCTCGACTCCAACATCTACGGCGAAGAATGGGCCATCAAGGCCTACGCCGAAGCCTTGGCCGACGACCACCTCACCGGCGGCGCCCGCCAAGCCGTGGAGCGGCAGCACCAAGCCTCGCAGCAGACCCTGCGGAAGCTGGAGCAGCTAAAAGGGGTAGCCAGCGTCGGCTAAGAGCCTATCCAAAATCAACCGGAAAATCAAGTGACACGTCCCCTGCTGAGCTTGTCGAAGCGTCTCGCGTGTAGCGGTAATTATTTACTCTCGCAGTAGAGATGCTTCGACAAGCTCAGCAGGACGCCTCTTTTGGTGAGAAAGGCGTTTTTCGGATAGGCGCTAAGGGCGGAGGCCGCCTGGTTTCGGTTTAGCGCTCCAAACATTGTCGTATTGCTTTGTTTGTTGATTGGTTCGGACCTTGCGGCCTCGGAGGCCCACGGTTCAGCCTAGGCGCTTCATTTTCTCACTTCAGTATTTCCTCTAAAGCGCAGGCAGTTGCTTGCGCATCGTGTTTTTATGGCTTTTACGTTCAACCCCTACGCCCCCGCGGCTAAATACAAGACTGCGGCTGCGTATTTCTCGATGGAATTTGCCGTCGACCAATCCCTCAAAACCTACTCCGGCGGCCTGGGCTTTTTGGCAGGCTCGCACATGCGTTCGGCTTTCGAGCTGAAGCAAAACCTGGTGGGCATCAGCATCCTGTGGAGCTTTGGCTACTACGACCAAGGCCGCAACCCCGACCAGACCATGCGGGCCGAGTTCACCCAGAAACACTACTCGTTTCTGGAAGACACCGGCCTGGTGTTCCCCATCACCATCCACGGCGCCGACGTGTTTGTGAAGGCCCTGTACCTGGCGCCGGAGGTGTTCGGCACGGTGCCCATGTTCTTCCTCACCACCGACATTGAGCAGAACGACTACATCTCGCGCACCATCTCGCACCACCTCTACGACCCGGACGCCGCGGCCCGCGTGGCCCAAAGCATCCTGCTGGGCGTGGGCGGCGGCAAGCTGCTCGACCAGCTCGGCCGCAAAACCGACGTGTACCACCTCAACGAAGGCCACGGCCTGCCGCTGGCGTTTTACCTCTACGAGAAGCACGGCCGCGACTTAGCCGAGGTACAAAAGCGCCTCGTGTTCACGACGCACACCCCCGAGCTGGCCGGCAACGAGGAGCGCCCCATGAAGCTGCTCACCGACATGACCTTCTTCGGCACCATGCCCGAAGCGGACTTGCGCCGCCTGGCCCGCATCGAAAACGACGCCCTGAACTACACGCTCACCGCCCTGCGGTTCTCGCGCAAGGCCAACGCCGTCAGCAAGGTGCACGGCACCGTGGCCAATGAAATGTGGGGCCACTACGAGGGCATTTGCCCCATCATTCCCATCACCAACAGCCAAAACGGCCTGTACTGGCGCGACCAGCAGCTGGCCGCGGCCCTGAAAAGCAAGGACGACACGGCCCTGCTGGCCCGCAAGCGCGAGCTGAAGAAGGAGCTGTTCAAGATTGTGGCCGACCAAACGGGCAACTTGTTCGACCCCGACGTGCTGACCATCGTGTGGGCCCGCCGCTTCGCTGGCTACAAGCGCGCCGACTTGATACTGCGCCATTTCGACCGCTTTGTGGAGCTGGCGGCCAATGCCCAGCGGCCCATCCAGGTGATTTGGGCCGGCAAGCCTTACCCCAAAGACCAGGGCGCCATCGACCTGTTCAACAAAATCATCATCAGCACGGCTCATCTGAAGAACTGCGCCGTGCTCACCGGCTACGAGCTGGGCTTGTCGGCGGCTCTCAAAAAGGGTTCCGACGTGTGGCTGAACACGCCGCGCTTCCCCCGCGAGGCCAGCGGCACCAGCGGCATGACCGCCGCCATGAACGCCAGCGTGAACCTAAGCATTGCCGACGGCTGGATTCCGGAATTCATCCGCGAGGGTGAAAACGGCTTCGTTATCGCGCATTCCGACGAGCAACTGTCCGAAAGCGTGAAGGACGACGAAGAGGCCACCGCCCTGCTCGACGTGCTCGCGAACACCGTGCTGCCGCTGTACTACGACCAGCCCAAGAACTTCCTGAAAGTAGTGAAAGCTGCCATGAAGGACGTGGAGCCCGCGTTCGAAGCCGGCCGCATGGCCAAGCAGTACTACGAGGAGCTGTATAAGTAATCAGGAAAATCTTTGGAAGAAGGTTAGCCATGAGGCAAACCTTTTATCAGTTGGCTGTCATCCTGAACGCAGTGAAGGACCTTATCAAGTTCGAACGATTGTCGTATAAACGACTCGTCCGGGCGTGGTAAGGTCCTTCACTGCGTTCAGGATGACAGCCGATTTTTTGTTCACGCTGACTCCTGCTTCCTAACATGTGTGGTCGTTACACCTTCATTGCCCCTGCCCCCACCGCTGAACAGCGCTTCGACGCCAAGTTCACCGAGCCGGCCCCAACTACCTACAACGCGGCGCCTTCGCAACGGCTGCCCATCATCACCAACGCGGCGCCTGGCCAAATCCAGCTGCTGAACTGGGGCCTGGTGCCCAGCTGGAGCAAAGACCCCGCCGCCGGCCCCAAGCCCATCAATGCGCGGGCGGAAACGCTGGGGGAAAAGCCCTCGTTTCGGCAGCTGCTGGACCGCAAGCGGTGCCTGGTGCTGGCCGATAGTTTCTTTGAATGGCAGGCCACGCCGGCCGGCAAAGTGCCGCACCGCATTTTGCTGCGCGACGAGCAGCCCTTCGCCTTCGCCGGCCTCTGGGACGAGTGGCTGGACCGCAGCACCGGCGAGTTGCACCCCACGTTCACCATCATCACCACCGAGCCCAACGCGCTAATGGCCAACATCCACAACCGGATGCCCGTCATTCTGCCCAGCCGCGCCGCCGAAAAAGCCTGGCTCGATGACGGCCTCGGCCTGACCGAACACCAGCAACTGCTGATGCCCTACGACGCCGAAGCAATGCAGGAATACGTTATCAGCAAGCGGGTAAATTCCCCGGCCAACAACGACGCCGAAGTCTTGGCCGCTGCATAACTGCTGCGGCTGTCTTACTTTGCCCGCATGAATTGGCGCAACCCCTGGCTCTTACTGCTTCTCATTTTCGTGCTGGCCTCGGCTGTGCAGCTGGACTTGCCGTGGTGGAGTTTGGCCGCAGTGGCTTTTGTTATCGGGCTGGTAATGGCGCCATCAGCAAAGGCCGCTTTCTGGGCTGGCTTTGGCGGCGCGGCGTTGAGCTGGCTGGTGCCGGCTGCTTGGCAGTCGTATCAAAACGGCGGCTTGCTGGCGCACCGAATGGCGCAACTGTTGCCGCTGGGCGGCTCACCCGTCGTTTTGGTGATGGTTACGGGCGTAATAGCCGGCTTGGTTGGGGGCTTAGCGGCGCTGGCGGGTACCTGGCTACGGCAGGCGCTAAGCCCGGCTCCACCGTTGCGTAGCTAGGTCTGTTGGCCGTCGGACTGCGGAAGCTATTTGTAGGTGTACCAGTTCAGCACTTCCAGGCCGGCGGCATCGTCTTCGGCTTCCACCACCTCGTCCATGACGTACTGAATTTCCGCTTCGGACCAGTCTTCGTCTTCGGCGGCGCGCACCCACAGGTCGAGGGCGGCATAGCGGTTGGTGTTCGGTGGCAGAATCCAGCGTACTTTTTTGCGAATGTTCATAGCGTGTGAGAGTTGATGGTAGGCAATTTCGCGTTGGCCTAGCGGCGGCTGACGGCTTTAATTACCTTGAGTTGCACGGGCACCACGCCGGCATCGACCAGGTCAAGCTTGCGGGCCGCTTTGCGCGACACGTCCACGATGCGGCCCTTTACGTGCGGGCCCCGGTCGTTCACGGTCACTTTTACCGACCGGCCGTTGCGCATGTTGGTTACCTTGATGCGGGTGCCAAAGGGCAGGGTGTTATGGGCTGCCGTCATCAAGCCGGGGCGGTACGGAGCACCGCTGGTGGTGGGCCGGCCGTTGAATTTATCGGCGTAGTACGAGCCCTGACCCGACTGCGTGAAGGCGTTGCGACTGCCCCCACATGCCGAAAGCAGCGCAACGAGTGCCAATGCCCACGGCATCCGGCGTAAAAAGGAGGAAAGCTGAATTCCGGTTTGCAAGTAGCTATGCATCAAGTCTTGGGTAAGTGGCAGCGCTTTAGCGCGAAGTCGTGGGCGGGCTGGGTGGCGTGGGAATGCGCAGCGCCTGCAGCGCGGAAAAATTACCCTGAAACACGTTAAAATCGACCACGCCGCGAATGCCAGGCACGTGGGATTCGTCGGAATGCTGCCAGATTATCCACTTGTTGCGGGGCATCGACGGGCGTTCCACTTCGTAGTGGGCCAGCCACAGCGGGTAATTGTCGAAGTGCCCGGCGAGGTGGCGCTTGTAGAAACTGTGGTTGGAATACAGAATGGGGCGCACGCCGTAGTGCGCTTCGATGAGGCGCAGCCAGCGGGCCACCTCGCGGCGCATCACCGCCACGTCGTGAAAATTGGCGGCTTCCACGTCGAGCACGGGCGGCAAGTCGCCGGGCTCCAGGGGCACGGTGCGGGCAAACAAGTTGGCTTGAATCTGGCCGCCGCGGTTGGGCTGGAAGTAGTGGTAGGCGCCGCAAAGCACGCCGGCCTTGCGGGCTTCGCGCCAATTGCGGGCAAAGCGCTGGTCGCGCAGCGTGGCGCCCTCGCTGGCCTTGATGAAAGCAAAGCGCACCCGGTTGCGGGCCACTTCGGGCCAGTCGATGCGGCCCTGGTAAGCCGAAACGTCGATGCCGTGCACCGAATAGCCGGCCAGCAGCGGGGTCTTCTCGCGCCCGGTAAGGCCGCCTTTGGTGAGCGTGGCCCAGGTCCGGCGGGCGTAGCGGTTCACTTGCACCCGGTGGCGGGTGTAGTACACCACGCCCAGCAGCACCACGCCCAGCAGCGCCGCCAGCAGCCCGCGCCGCCACCACGGCCAGCGGGGGCGCGGAACATGCTGGGCGGACGGGGCGGTGCGGGTTGGCATGGGCTGGAAGTCTCAAAAATAACGACCAGCCGCGGCGCATCGTGCGCCGGGCCCTGGCTTTTCGCGAACTTTACGTTTCAAGTTCCTCAACTTTCTCCCATGTCCTTCCTCCGCGCCGCCGACGCCCGCGACGAATCCGGCCACCTCATCAGCGAGCTGCACGGCGTCAAGCTCGCCCAAATTCTGGAGTACCTCGTGGCCGCCTACGGCTGGCCCGAGCTCGACGCCCGCCTGCGCATGAACTGCTTCGCCGACAACCCCAGCATCAAGTCGAGCCTCACGTTTTTGCGGCGCACGCCCTGGGCCCGCACCAAAGTGGAAGAACTTTACATCAAAGCCCGCTCCGCCGAAGTGCAGGGCCGCCCCCGTCCCTAACCTCATGGCCGAGCTATCCGAAAAATCCTCGAAATCGGCGTTGTTGGCCGGGTTCCTGTTGTTTGTGGCCTTCGAAACCGTGGCCTTCTATGGACTGCGCTTCCTCACCTCTGGCCTCGGCGAGTCGAACCAGTACCAGGAAGAAAACACCATTGTCAGCAACTGGGTGAAGACGATGGTGTTCTTCGTGTCGCACCTGGCCCTGATTATCGCGGCCGTGCTGGTGCTCAGCAACCGCTTGCCGCGCCGCTACCGCAGCCAGCTCATGGGCTGGTTTTACCTGGCGCTGGTGATGAGCTTCGTGCTGATTATCCCGCTGTTCGGGACCACAGATTGAACGGATTTCAACGGATGAAACGGATTATCGGTGGTTCCACTCGTTCGGTTTGCAACACTAACAAAAAGGCCCCTCAGATTTTAGAGGGGCTTTTTTGTGTCATCAAATGCTTCATGCAAAGTACTTAACGGCGCAATAGTCTGGCGAACGAGTGGAACCACCAATCATCCGTTTCATCCGTTGAAATCCGTTCAATCTGTGGT
>DASVTG010000092.1:0-14627 GCA_036387695.1 Hymenobacter sp.
CGGCATCATCATCCTGTTGTTGGTGCTGCTCATCAAGCTGGTAACCTGGCCGCTGACGTACAAAACCTACGAGAGCCAGGCCCGCATGAAAGTGCTGAAGCCCGAAATTGACGAGCTAAAGGCCAAGTACGGCGACGACCAGACCAAGGTGCAGCAGGAGACGATGAAGCTCTACTCAACCTTCGGTGTGTCGCCCCTGAGCGGCTGCGTGCCCACGCTGCTGACCTTGCCGATTCTGTTCGCCATGTTCCAGTTCTTCCCCAACGCCATTGAGCTGCGGCAACAGAGCTTCTTGTGGGCCAAGGACTTGAGCAGCTACGACGTGTTTGCCAAGCTGCCCTTCTACGTGAAATGGTACGGCGACCACATCAGCATGTTCACCCTGATGATGACGGCCTCTACCCTGCTCATGACCTGGCAGAGCAACCAGACCAACACGGCCATGCAGGGCCCGATGAAGACCTACAGCTACCTGATGCCCATCATCTTCCTGTTCGTGCTGAACAGCTTCGCGGCGGGCCTCACCTGGTACTACTTCGTGTCGAACGTGGTGACGTTTGCCCAGCAGGCCCTCACCAAGGCTTTCGTGGACGACACGAAAATCCGCGCCCAGCTCGACGCCAACAAAATCAAGAACAAGGACAAAAAGCCCGGTGGCCTCCAGGGTCGCATTGCCGAAGCCATGAAGGCCGCGCAGGAGCGCGAGGCCCAGGCCAAACGCAAGTCGTAGCTCAATGAAGCCGTCGTGGCTACAAAAGACCGGCAGAACGAATCCTTAGCACGGTTTTCGTTCTGCCGGTTTTTTGTTTGCCTATTTTCACCGCGGTTCCAGCTTTCTCACTCTGTTTCCCATGCGCCATTTCACCCTCCTGCTGCTCTTGTTGGGTTTTAGCTGCTCGCTGCCTGCTTGCGCTCAAAACGCAACTTCTTCAACCCGGCAGGCAAAACCCAAAAAGCCCAGCAAGAAGGAGGCGGCTCGGGAAGCGCAGGCCAAAGCCGTGAAAGAGCAGCAGGAAAAGGGCCCGGTGCTCACCTTCGAGCGTACGCCCTGCTTCGGCATCTGTCCGGCTTACAGCATGCAGGTGTTTGCCGATGGCCGCGTGGCCTACGAAGGCCGCCGTGCGGTGCCCATGCTCGGCAAACAGGAACTGCGCCTGCCTGCCGCCGCGGTAGCCGACATGTTGCGCACCGCCAAAGAATTTAAGTTTGAAACCTTCGATAGACAGTACTCGCGCGGCACCACCGACCTGCCCAGCACGGTAATCGCTGTGCGCCAACCCAATGGCCAACTCAAGACGGTAACCGTTGAGGAAGGCGCGCCCCAAAATGTGCAGGCCTTCGTTGCCTACCTCACCAGCCAGTTTGATAAGCTGGCGCAGGTTGGGGTAAATCCGGACCGGTAAGCCTGTTTTGCAACCAGCTTCCTCCTCAAACCTTAGTGTACAGCCGCAGCGGGTGCTTTGAAAACCACGCGAAACGCCTTGAGCGCGGCCGGGTGGTAAATGGTGGCGTGCGTTTCCTGTGGCATGGGCTCGTGGTGCCAGGTAATGTTGCTCAGGGTTTTGCTACTCAACGCCTTGGTAAGCCGACCGATAGGCGCCGCTATTCCGCCGTTGTTGCTTGTGGCCAAATACACGTTCTTGGACTTGCCAACCGGGTTCTTGAGCAGGCTGCTGGCCTGGTTGGCCAGTTGCTCGTTGTTCCACCACAGGCTGGGGTCAAACGCCAGGTAGCTGTCAAACAAATCGGGCTCCAGCAGCAGGGTTTCCACCACGAACAGCCCCGCCAACGATTCCCCGACAATGGCCGTTTCGGCGGTGGTGCGGTAGCGTTTCATCACCTCCGGCATTAGCTCGTTGCGAATAAACCGCCGGAATGCGGCCGAGCCTCCCACGCGGGGCGCAATTTTCTTGTCCTCCGCGTTGGTGGTTGGGCCGGTGAGGTCTCGTCGGCGCTCGGTGTTTTCAATGCCCACTAGGATGAAAGGCCGCATGGTGCCATTGCCCACCAGCACTTGCACCAAGCCCGCCACGTGCAAAAAGTCCTCCTGCATGCCGCCGCCGGGCATGTACAGCACCGGCAGCGGCAAGGTTTTCGATTCCGCATAGCCCGCCGGCAAGTACACGTTGATGCGGCGCGTCTCGCCCAAAGCCGTTGAGGCAATGGTAAAAGTCTGGCCCATTGCCAGCGGAATTGACTCAGTCCTGACGCCAGCAGATTGGGCCTGCGCTTGTGCCGCAAGAAACAGCAACATCCCCGGAAACAGAGCCAGAAACACCGTGCGAAAACGACCCATTTCTTATTGCTTTAAAGCCTTGGACTGGCGTCCTTTTGGGGCCAGCGGAAATTCAAGTCGTTAATTTTTGCGCACCCGCTCCAGCAAGAGCTGGTTCATGGGGTTGGGGGCCAGCCCGCGCACATTGTTCTGCGTGAGGCGCACCACTTCGTCGTAGTACAGGCTGATAACCGGGCTTTCTTCCACCACTATGCGGTCCATGGCCTGGTAGAGCGCCGTGCGCTTGGTCACGTCCTGGGTGCGGCGGGCCTCGTCGTACAGCTTGTCGTAGGCTGCGTTTTTGAAGTGCGTTTTGTCGGGGCCGGCGGGGCTGAAGTTGGGGCTGTAAAACAGCGCCAGGTAATTCTCTGCATCCGGATAATCGCCGAGCCAGCTTTTGGCGAAGAAGGCCACGCGGCCGTTGTCCACCAGGTCCTGCTGCGCCGCCGATTGGTTGATGTCAATTTGCACCTGCACGCCCACATCGGCCCACTGCTTCTGCAAATACTCACCTATCTCCTTGCGTTCCAGCACAGTGCTCAGGCGCAGGCGCAATGGCTTTTGTGGGCCATAACCCGCGGCGCGCAGCAGCTGCCTTGCCCGCTGCGGCTGGTACGAATAGCCGGGCACCTCCTTTTCCGAGAAGGAAGGCAACGCCGACGGCACGAAGCCCGACGTGCCGGCCCGCCCCACCCGGTTCAGGATGTAAGTCAGCATTTCGGGCTTGTGGAGGGCGTAGTTCAGGGCTTGGCGCACGCGGCGGTCGCGCAGGGCCCGGCCTTGCACGGCTTGCTCACCGCTCAGGTTGGCCGAATCCAGCTGGATGCCGAGGTACTCCGTGTTCAGGTAGGGCACCTTTTCAACCCGAAACTTGCCCTTGAAGTCCTCGCGCACGGTGCCATCGGGGTGCATAATCAGGTCACGCGACCCCGCCCGGATACCCGAGAGGAAGTCCAACTTGCCTTGCTGGAAGGTCAGAAACTCGGTTTTGCGGTCGGCCAGGAAGCTGATGGCCACGGCGTCGAGATAAGGCAGCGGGCGGCCCTGCTGGTCGCGCCGCCAGTAGGTGGGGTTGCGCTCGTAGAGCAGCACGTTGCCCTCGTCCCATAACTTAAACCGAAACGGCCCGGTGCCCACCGGGTGCTCGCGGAAGTCCTTGCCGTACTTGGCCACTGCTTCGCGGGGCACCACGTAGGCGTACGGCATCGTCAGAATACCCAGAAACGGCACGAACGGCTCCTTCAGGTGAATGCGCAGCGTGGAGTCATTCGCCGCGACAAAGGCCGTGTCGCTGGGGCTGCCGTCCGGCTTCTCCAGCACTTTGCCCCGGAATATCCAGCCACCGGTACTGGCCGTGGCCGCATCGAGAATGCGCCTGAAGGAATACACAAAGTCCTGGGCCGTTACGGTTCGGCCTTTGCCACCGGCAAATACCTCGCTGTCGTGAAACCGTACGCCGGGCCGCAGCACGAACGTGTACAGGCGTCCGTCGGGCGAGATGCTGTAGCGCCGCGCCAACGCCGGAGCCGGCAGCAGGGTCGAATCAAGTTCCAGCAGGCCGTTATAGAGCTGCGAGACGGCCCAGGAATTGGCCTGGTTGCGGGCAAATGCGGGGTCCAGCGAGGTGAGGGCTTCGGGCTGGTTGTAGCGGAACACGCGGCGCTCGTCGCTGGCCGGGCGGGCCGCGTCGTGGCAGCCGGCCAGCGCAAATAGCACCAACCAGAATCCAAACGGTTTAGCCAATAAGCCAGCCCAACGAGCCAAAAAAGGGGGCATGCTAATAGGGAAAGAATGTATCTTTGTGCAATGCTACGGCAAAAGTTATTAGTTGTCAGTTGTTCGTTGTCAGTTGTCAGGTTGTTCTTTTATCCTGTTCCTGCCCTTGTTACCTGACAACTAGCAACTGACAACTGACAACTATAGACTCATGGGAAAAATCATCGCGGTAGCCAATCAAAAAGGCGGGGTGGGCAAAACCACCACCTCCATCAACCTCGCGGCTTCCCTGGCTGCCCTGGACTACCGGACCCTGCTCGTCGACGCCGACCCCCAGGCCAACGCCACTTCGGGCGTGGGCTACGACCCCAAGGACATCCAGAATAGCATCTACGAGTGCATGGTGGACGGCATTAATGCTCAGGACATCATCCTGCCCACCAACATCCTGCCCCACCTCGACCTTATGCCTTCCCACATCGACCTGGTGGGCGCCGAGGTGGAAATGATAAATCTGCCCAACCGCGAAGAGAAAATGAAGGAGGCCCTGCGCCCCCTCGCCGAGCAGTACGACTTCATCATCATCGACTGCTCCCCGTCGCTGGGCCTCATCACCGTGAATGCCCTCACGGCCGCGCACTCGGTCATCATCCCCGTGCAGTGCGAGTATTTTGCGCTCGAAGGCTTGGGCAAACTGCTGAACACCATCAAAATCATCCAGAGCCGCCTGAATACGGACCTGGAAATCGAAGGCATCCTGCTCACGATGTACGACGTGCGCCTGCGCCTTTCCAACCAAGTGGTGGAAGAAGTCCGCATGCACTTCCAGCAGCTGGCCTTCGACACCATCATTCCCCGCAACGTAAAGCTGAGCGAGTCACCGAGTTTCGGCATCCCCGTCATCCTGCACGACGCCGAAAGCAAAGGCTCTATCAGCTACCTGAATCTGGCCCGCGAAATTGTGGAGAAAAACAGCGTGGAAGCGCGGCCGGAGGAAACGGCGGAGGACGAGCGGATTTAAGCTTTGATTCTCGGTTCAGATTATGATTGATAGACGAACCGACCCAGTTGCTTGGGCAACTTTTATGTATGAGTTAGAGGATGCGCAAGAGCATCTATCGAACTTGTGCAAAGAGTTGAATAGCAACAGCGAATACGGTGATATTGAGTTTCAAATCGACATCGCCCACGTTTATTCTCATCTAAACCGGGCTTGGAACGGAAGGAATGCTACGGAGCAACAATCAGACGATGAATCCCTGTGGCGCCAATGGAGCCAGTTTCCAACTGATATTGACCCTTTATAAATAACGCTGGTATAGCCAGTGAGCCCCAGCGGGGCGACATATCGGTAGCAACGCCAGCTTCTCTGGATTCTCAAAGCCCCGTCGGGGCGGCACTCGTTCAACCAATGTCGCCCCGACGGGGCTTTGGAATTCTTAACGCCTATGTTATCTACCAACATGCCACCCCGCCGGGGCTCATGCCAACCTCAACCGCCTAGCCAAAACTTAGCGGCTTGCCCTTCGCCCAACAATCCGTAAATTTGACGTTCGGCCGCCGCTTGCCTTTTTGGGCCCGGCCGATGTCCTATGCCTGTAGAGAGAAACGAAGAGAAATTGCAAGCTGCCCTGGCCGCCGCCGCCGCCGTGAAACGCAAGAGCGGCCTGGGCCGCGGCCTGAACGCCCTGATTGAGGGCAGCTACGACAAGAAAGGCGAGCGGCCCGGTTCCGGCGACCGCCTTGTGTCGCACCCGGTCAACTCGGTGGGCTTTATTTCGGTGGAGCACATCGAGGCCAACCCCTACCAGCCGCGCACCCACTTCGACCAGCAAGCCCTGCAGGAACTGGCCGAAAGCATTAAGATTCAGGGCATCATTCAGCCCGTGACCCTGCGCCAGCTCGGCACCAATTCCTACCAACTCATCAGCGGGGAGCGGCGCTTGCAGGCATCCAAGCTGGCGGGTTTGGAGACGATTCCAGCCTACATCCGCAAGGCCGACGACCAGCAAATGCTGGAAATGGCCTTGATTGAAAACATTCAGCGCGAAAACCTGAATGCCATCGAAATTGCCCTCAGCTACCAGCGCCTGCTGAGCGAGTGCAACCTGCGCCAGGAGGAACTGGGCGACCGGGTGGGCAAAAACCGCTCGACCGTCACCAACTACCTGCGCCTGCTGAAGCTGCCGCCCGATGTCCAAATCGGTTTGCGCGACGCTGAAATCAGCATGGGCCACGCCCGGGCCCTCATCGGCATCGAAGACCCCAAGGCCCAAGTGGAGCTGTTCCGCAAGATTGTGGCCGAGGAATTGTCGGTGCGCCGGGTGGAAGAACTGGTGCGCGGTGGTTTTGGCCGCGCAAGCGAAGCCAACGGCAAAAACACGGCCGCCGACGGCAACCAGGCCCCGGCCCAGCCGGTGGTGCCCGTGGCCGAACTGCGGCGCACCGAGCGCCACCTCACCGACCGGTTTGGCTCGCGCGTGCAGGTTCGTCCCGGCCCCAAGGGCAGCGGCGAAATCAAAATTGCCTTCGATTCGGTGGAGGACATGCAGCGCATCCTGCACATTCTGCATCCCTCGTAAAGGAGTGGCCCGCAACACGCCCCTTAGCGGATGGACGTGAGGCGGGCAGGCGGCCATAAAGAAATGGGAACCGGAATACGCGAAAAGCTCGGCGTGTTCCGTTAGCGGGTTTGCTATGAACAATTTGAGTTTCCGCCTTGCGGCCCTGTTGGTTTTCATCGGCTTGCTGCTGATGGATACCAGCGCCCATGCGCAGGTCTTTGGTCCCCCGCCCCCCGCCGTCATTCGCCCGGACACGACCGAAAGCCGCGAAGTGGTGGTAACGGCCGAAGCCAGGCGCCAGAAGCAGGCGGCTGACTCGGCCAAGCGCACGGAGCACCTGTTTCGGGCTTTTGGCTACAAGGGCATTCGCCTTACGCGGCCCGGCAAGGCCGCGCTGCTGGCCGCCATCCTGCCCGGTGCGGGCCAGATTTACAACCGCCGCTGGTGGAAATTGCCGCTGGTGTACGGCGGGCTGGGCGGCGTTATTTATGGGGAGCTGTTTTACCAAAAAGGCTACCGGGAATTCGCCGACGCCTACAACGATGTTTCGGCTGGCAAATACAAAATTGGTGACCCCAACTTGGGTCCCAGAGCCAGTACTTTCACCAGTCGTGACGCGCTTAACACGGGCGTGGTGTTTTACCGCGGCAACCGCGACCTGTTTTTTCTCTACATCGGCCTCGCGTACAGCCTGCAAATCGTGGACGCCCTGGTGGACGCCCACCTCCGCGACTTTGACGTGAGCGACGACCTCAGCTTGCACTGGGAACCCGCCGTGCTGCGTGTGCCGGGCCAGGTAGCGGCCTTGCCCACAGTGCCCGGCGTTAGGTTTGCACTAAGCGTGAAATAGATTTTTGGTTGCTGGTTGTCAGTTGTTAGTGCAGAGCTAAGAACCGAACAACCCGACAACTGGCAACCAGCAACCGACAACTAGTCATCATGAAAATTCTACTCATCGGTTACGGCAAAATGGGTAAAACCATTGCCGCCTTGGCCGCCCAACGTGGCCACGAGATTGCGGGCATCGTGGACCTGCACGCCAGCCAACTCAACATTGCCGACTTCACTTCCGCCACGGCCGACGTGGCCATCGAGTTCACGCACCCCGACTCTGCTTTGGCCAACATCACCGCTTGCCTGCGGCAGGGCATTCCGGTGGTGTGCGGCTCTACGGGCTGGCTGCATCATTTTGATGAGGCCAAAAAAATAACCCAGGAAACGGGCGGCAGCTTGTTTTACGCCTCCAACTACAGCGTGGGCGTAAACCTGTTTTTCCACTTCAACGAGTACCTGGCGGCCAAAATGCACCAGTTTGGCGGCTACGACGTGGCCGTGCGCGAAATCCACCACACCCACAAAATTGACCAACCCAGCGGCACGGCCCTCACCGCCGCCGAAGGCATTCTCAGCCATTTTCCCGGCAAAACCACCTGGCGCAACGCCCCCGCCGAAACGCCCGCCGAGCTGGCCATCATCAGCGAGCGCAGCGGCGAGGTAGTGGGCACACACATTGTCACCTACACGTCGGCGGTTGACGCGCTGGAACTCAAACACGAGGCCCACAGCCGCGAAGGCTTTGCGCTGGGCGCCCTGCTGGCGGCCGAATGGCTGCCCGGCCGCACGGGCGTGTTTGGAATGAAAGAGCTGTTGGATTTGTAATTGCCTCAACTTCTGCGAGCGCCGGTGGGTTGACTGGCGTTCTGCTGCGTTTCTTTGCCTGATTTTCTTTGCCAAGCCCAAGCTTGCTCCCCATGTCTTTGCTCAAAACCGACCGCACCACCGCTCCCAAGCCGCCCAAAACGAAAACCCGCGAGTGGGCCGACTCGCTGATTTTTGCCGTTGTGGCGGCCACGCTCATCCGCTGGGCCACGTTTGAGGCGTACACCATTCCCTCGCCCAGCATGGAGAACTCCCTGCTGGTGGGCGACTACTTGTTTGTGAGCAAGTTGCACTACGGCCCCATCACGCCCCAGACGCCGCTGCAAGTGCCCCTCACCCACCAAACCGTGTGGGGCACGGGCCTCAAAAGCTACTCCGAGCTGATTCAGCTGCCCACTTACCGGCTGCCGGGCTTTTCGGAAATCAAGCGCAACGACGTGGTGGTGTTCCACGTGCCCCACGAAACGCAATACCCCGCCGACCTGCGCACCAACTACATCAAGCGCTGCGTGGCCATTGCCGGCGACACGCTGGAAATCAAGGAAGGCCAGGTGTACCTCAACGGCCAGCCCGGCGTGACGCCTCCCGGCTTGCAAACCACGTACTTCATGCAGGTCGACAACCCCAACGACGAGGTGACGGCGGCGTTGAAGGCGCAAGGCGTGGTGGACTACGAGCAGCCCGGCGGCGCCCCGCAGGCCGTGCCCGGCCCGGACGGAAAACTCGGCTACGCCATTGCCTGCACCGTGGCCGCGGCCGACTACTTCCGCAAGCAGTCCTACGTGAAAAGCATGACGGTGCTGCAACCCCAAGTGCGCCTCTTCCCCGACGCCGCCGACTTCACCAACTCCGAAGCCAGCAGCGCCACCCCGCGCAACTGGAGCCTGGACAGCTACGGCCCGCTGCCCATTCCCAAGAAAGGCCAAACCATCAGCCTCTCTCCCGCCAATGCCGCCATCTATTACAAAATCGTGGCCCGCTACGAACACAACGAAGGCGTCACTTGGCAGAACGGCATGATTTACCAGAACGGCAAGATGCTGACCCGCTACACCGTGAAGCAGAACTACTACATGATGATGGGCGACAACCGCCACAATTCCGAGGACTCCCGTTTCTGGGGCTTCGTGCCGGAAGACCACGTGGTGGGCAAGGCCGTGCTCATCTGGCTGTCCATCGACCCCAACGCCGACTTCTGGCACAAAATCCGCTGGAGCCGGCTGTTCGACATCATCCATTAATGGCCCGAACCCAGCCCAGTGGCTTGAACTGTCATTGCGAGCGCAGCGCGGCAATCCGTCCTGTTCTCAGCAGCTATCGCTGTGATATGACCAGGCTCCTAATGTGAAAAAGCCCCGGCACTGCGCAGAGCCGGGGCTTTTTGTTTCGGTTTGTCACATCATTAGGTCGGTTGCTTAGGACCGGACGGATTGCCGCGCTGCGCTCGCAATGACAAACGCGGCGCCTGTGTTTATCTCACCACTGTATCGGTTCCAGTCCCTTGCTTTCCAGCCAGGCGTTGGTCTTGCTGAAAGGTTTGCTGCCGAAAAAGCCTTTGTCGGCTGCAAACGGGGAAGGATGCACCGATTTTAGCACCAAGTGCTTGCGCTCGTCTATCAGTTCTGATTTCTTGCCGGCGTAGGCGCCCCAGAGGATGAACACGACGTGCTCCCGCCCTTCCGACACCTTTTTAATCACGGCGTCGGTGAACTCTTCCCAGCCTTTTTTCTGGTGAGAAGCGGGCTCACTGGCGCGCACGGTGAGCGTGGCGTTGAGCAGCAGCACGCCCTGCTGGGCCCAGCGGTCGAGGTTACCGTTGGCAGCGGGCGGCGTGCCGGGGATGTCGGCCTGCAGCTCTTTGAAGATGTTTTGGAGGGAAGGCGGGGTGCGCTGGCCGTCCTGCACCGAAAACGACAGCCCGTGGGCTTGGTTACGGCCGTGGTATGGGTCCTGGCCCAGAATAACGACCTTGACCTTTTCGAACGGCGTGGCGTCGAAGGCGTGGAAAATATGGGAGCCGGCCGGGTAGACGGTAGCCGTGGCGTATTCCCCTTTCACGAAGGCGATTAAACGTTGAAAATAAGGCTTTTCAAACTCATCGGCTAACACAGGGCGCCAACTCTCGGCTATCTTTACCATAGCATTTTTGAAGAAAATAAACGAACTTTTGCGGCGTTAAAGGGCAACTTTTGCGTAAAACCAATTCTGGCGGGCCGCTGTTACGCCCGCAGCTACTCCTTAGCTCGACACCTATGCCCACCACCACTACGCAAGGCGTCACCGTTTCGGTTACGACCAATTATTTGCCCGACTACTCCAGCCCCGGCCAGGAGCATTTCGTGTTCGCCTATAAAATTGAAATTCGCAACAACAGTGAGTTCACCGTGAAGCTGTTGCGCCGCCACTGGCACATTCACGACGCCAACGGCGTAGTGCGCGAAGTGGAAGGCGAAGGCGTGGTGGGCCGCCAGCCCGTGCTCGAGCCCGGCGAAGCCCATCAGTACGTCAGCGGCTGCAACCTCAAGTCGGGCGTGGGCAAAATGCGCGGCACCTACCTGATGGAGCGCTTGGCCAACGGCCAGAAATTCTCGGTGGAAATTCCCGAGTTCACGCTCATGGTGCCGTATCGCCTGAATTAACGGTTAGTTTTAAATCAAGTAGCGCGAACTTTGTAGCTCGCGTCCCCAAACGATACCCGAACGGCTTAAACGGTACGGGGACGCGAACTACACAGTTCGCGCTACATTTTGTTTCAGGTCTTCGCTTATCTCCGCTTCTGGCTTCGTTCGGGCAATGCCCACGGGCTGCACTCCCCGTTTGTGTTCGGCCTGTACACCTCGGTGGTGCGCCACACCGGCACGTATGCCGCGTATGCTCCCATTGAAGCGCGCCGCCAGGCATTGTTGCAGAGCACGGCCAGCATCAGCGTCACCGATTTTGGCGCGGGCTCCCACACCGGCGCCGGCCAGCAGCGCCGCGTGGCCGACATTGCGCGCACGGCCGCCAAGCCGCCGCACCTGGCAAAGCTGTTGTTTCGGCTGGCTAATTACTTTCGTCCGGCCACCGTTCTGGAGCTGGGCACTTCGCTGGGCCTGACCACGGCCTACCTCGCCGCAGCCGACTCGCGGCGCCGCGTGGTCACGTTTGAGGGCTGCCCCAACGTGGCGGCTGTGGCCCGCGAAACCTTCTCTGCTGTGCAGCTGGGCAATGTTGACCTTGTAGAAGGCAACCTCGACGACACCCTCGCCCCTGCCCTTGCTGCTTTGGGTGCGCCCGTAAATTTCGCTTTTTTCGACGGCAACCACCGCTACGAGCCGACGCTGCGCTACTTCGAGCTGTGTTTGAAGCACCGCACCGATGCGTCGGTGTTCGTGTTCGACGACATCCACTGGTCAGCCGACATGGAAAGAGCTTGGGAGACCATCAAAGCCCATCCGGAGGTGACCATGACCGTGGACCTGTTCTACATCGGGCTGGTTTTCTTCCGCAGAAACCAGCCCAAGCAGCACTTCTGGCTGCGAACGTGAGTAGGATTAACGCCCTCTTGCAAGCCAAAACACCGCGCTTAACCCCACGGCCAGCGCCACGGCCAGCACCAGCTGCGCCACAAAAAACCGGCGCCGCGCTTTGACGAAAACGGCCAACAGGCAGAGGCCAAGCCAATAGCAGGCGGTGCCGAGTAAGCCCATTGCCAGCGGCACTGCCGGAACCGAGTAAGACGCTCCGCTGCCGTTTTCGCCCGCGAAGGTGACTCTGCTGGTGTAAACGTAAACACATGCGGCCGTCCAGGCCAATGCATACAGCACCAAAACCAAGGTCGCGGGGAAGTGCTTTTGCCCTAAGTTGGTCAGCGGTTGCATCGGCTTACTTCAACGCTTCGCGCACCCGGGTCAGTTTCACGAGCAAGGCTTCGAGTTGGTCGAGGGGCAGCATGTTGGCGCCGTCCGACAGGGCCGTGGCCGGCGTGGGATGGGTTTCGATGAACAGCCCGTCGGCACCCACGGCAATGGCCGCTTTGGCAATGGTTTCGATGAGGGCGGGCTGGCCGCCGGTTACGCCGCTGCTTTGGTTGGGGCGCTGCAGCGAGTGCGTCACGTCCATCACCACCGGCACGCCAAACTCGCGCATCGCGGGCAAGTTGCGGAAATCCACCACGAGGTCGGAATAACCGAAGGAGTTGCCGCGCTCGGTGAGAATGACGTGCTCATTGCCCGACTGACGAATCTTGTCAACGGCCCATTTCATGGCCTCGCCGCTCAAAAACTGGCCTTTTTTCACGTTTACTACCTTGCCGGTTTGAGCGGCGGCAATGAGCAGGTCCGTCTGGCGGCAAAGGAAGGCGGGAATTTGCAGCACGTCCACAAACTCGGCGGCCAGCGCGGCCTCGCTCGATTCGTGAATGTCGGTGACGGTGGGCACGCCGATTTCGCGCCCTACTTTTTGCAGGATGTGCAGCGCGGTTTCGTCGCCAATGCCGGTGAAGGAATCCAGCCGCGAACGGTTGGCTTTGCGGTAGGAACCTTTGAAGATGTAGGGAATCTGCAGCTTGTCGGTGATGTGCTTGATGCGCTCGGCAATGCGCAGGGCCATGTCCTCGCCTTCGATGACGCAGGGCCCGGCCATGAGGAAAAACTGGCCGGAAGTGGTGTGGCGGAAATGCGGGAGCGTGTTGGCGAGAGCGGTGAGCATGGAAGTTATTTCTTTTTCAAACAAATGAACAGCTCGCGTCCCTGCCGGGGCTTGAGCGAATTAGTGGCGGTTTCGAAATGACGAAACTCAAAATAAGGCGCGAAATACGCGTGGTACTCCTCCTTGGTGCCGCCGAATGGCGGTTCCTGCACCGGCCCAAAGTCCGTGTCGAAAAGCAAGCCCATGAGGGTGCCGCCGGGGCGGAGCAGGTGGGCGCATTGCCGCGCGTAGGCGGGCCGCAAGGCCGGGTCAAGGGCGCAAAAGAAGGTCTGCTCCACAATCAAATCGTAGGGCGGCACGTTGGGAAGGGCGAAAAAATCTGCCAGCAGCAGGTGCGATTTGGGAAAATCGGGCACGCGCTCGGCCAGGGCTTGCAAGGCCTCCGGGGCAATATCGGCCACGAAAACCTGTTCAAAGCCCTGCTGGTGCAGGTACTCGGCTTCGTAAGCCCGGCCGGCCCCGGGAATGAGGATGTGCAGCCGCGACGCTACGTCGAGCTGGTCGAAATACGCCCGCAGCGGCGGGGTAATGGCGTGGGCGTCCCACCCGTCGCGCCCCGTGGCATAACGTTCTCGCCAATAGAAAGAATCGAAGGCAGGTAAAACCGTTTTCATACCGTCGAAGTATAGTGTAAACTTGCCAGGGCAGGAAAGTCCCCTATTTTTACGCCCAAAGGTACGTGCCACACTGCGGCAGGTACTTGGAATAATTCTCGCTTTTTCCGCTTAATAATTCCCGCATGAATCCTAACGAAACCCCCGAACCCCGTTCCAATAACAGCCGCGTCCTGCTTTGGGTAGCCCTCGTGCTCGTGCTGTTAGGCATCAACGGGGTTCTGTTTTATCTGAACCAACAAAAGGGCCAGCAGAACGAAGAGCTGACCACCGAGGTGAAGGCCAAAGACAGCAAACTGCAAGACCAAATCAAACAATACGAGTCGCTTAAGGCCGATTTTGAGCGGCAAAGCCAGGAGCTGCAAGCGCTGGGGCTCAGCAACGATTCGCTCGAAGCCAAGATTGCCAGCGTTAACGCCGACCTGCTGAAACTGCGCTCCTTTAAAGCCGGCAGCTTCTCCATTGCCCAGCAAAGCCTGTTCAAACAGCGCGCCCAAAACCTGGAAAGCCAGCTGCGCAAGAAGGACGACGACATTGCCCAGCTGAAGAGGGACAACGAGACCCTTTACACCGAAACGACCACGCTCAAAGAGCGGCAAAACAAGCTGACGGACACCATCAGTACCATTGCCCGCACCAACCAGGACCTGTCGGAGAAAGTGACGGTGGCCTCACGCCTGCAAGCGGAAAACATTCAGGTAGCCGTCATTACCTCCAAAAACAAGGAGAAGGACGACGACAAGGACGAGTTTAAAGCCAAGCGCGTTGAAAAAATCAAGGTAACCGCCAACCTGGCCCGCAACGATGTTTCGCCCAAGGAAACCAAAGCCATTTACATGCGCATCCTGGAGCCCGACGGCGCGGCCCTCTACAACCTGAGCACCGGCGGCGGCACCTTCACCGTGGACGGCCAGGAGGCTTTCTACACCCAGAAGCAGGACATTGTGTACGACAACAGCAAGCAGCGGCTGGAATTTGTGTACGCCAAAGGCGCGGAATACAAAAAGGGCCAGCACACGGTAGAGCTGTACGAGAGCGGCCAGCTGATGGGCAAAACCACCTTCATGCTCAAGTAGGCCATTCTTTCGTTCGCACGAGGGCACAAAAAAG
>DASVTG010000093.1:0-6840 GCA_036387695.1 Hymenobacter sp.
GGTTGTAGGCGCAGGAGGGGTTGTAAGCGCGGTTAAAATCGACCTGCATGGTGGTGGCACCTGCTGATGGAAGCCGCAAGTCGATGAAGCGCCCGCCGCCGTAGCTGCCGTGGCCGTTGGTGAGGTCGGTGAAGGGCAGGAACAGGTAGTCATCCAGGCCGGAGCCTTTGAGTGGGTCCACGCTTTGGTACACGCTCAGGCGCTGGGGCTGGCCTTGCAGCACAAAGCGCAGCTCGCCGTATTTGCGGTAGAGCGGGCGCCGGGCGGTGCTGGTTTCCATGGCGAAGGGCTGCGAGGTGGAGTCACGCACGAAGCTGGCTTCCACGTAATAAGCGTAGTCGGTTGGGTAGAAGGAGAGCGTTTTGAAAGCGCGCCGTTCGGCCGGAGTCCGCGGCGACTCTTTCCGGTTTTTGAATTCCTTGTTGATGGTTTCCTGAAACTCAACCACACTCCGCTGGTGCGCGCTGACCGCCAGGCGGGTGTTTTGCGCACGTAGGGTAAGGCTGCCAAAAAGCGCCAGGATGGCCGTAAGTAAGGACTTGTTCATAGCCCAAAGCTACTGAGCGGCTTACCATGACCAGTTCAACTGCCTCATTCTGGCGGCCGTGCCCGCAACTCAACCTTTTGCGCGCCGCCTCAGTATCAGCAGTTATTCCGCGGTGCCAGTGCTGCTGGGAATTTCTTCCATCCTTCTTTTCCCTCAATGCCATGAATGCTTCCCGCATTTCCCTGTTTGTATTTCTTTTGGCCTTGGCCACCACGCTCACCAGCTGCGACGCCATCGGCGGCATCTTCAAAGCCGGTGCCTACACGGGCATCATCGCCGTGTTCATCATCGTCTTTCTGCTGTGGTTCATCGTGCGTAAAATGCGCGGTCCACGCGTGTAGTACTCAGCAGCTGATAGCAACAAAAAAGCGCGGCCACAATGCGGGGCCGCGCTTTTTTGTTAACTGTGCTGGAAGAGTTACGAAGCCGTTTTCTCCTCGGCTTTCGCCCTGGGCATGGTGCCGATGATGTGGTCCCAGAGGGTACTGCTCACGCCAAAGGCCACTTCGTCTTGCCGGTAGTGGTGCTGGCTGTGGTGCGTCCACCACACTTTCAGGAAGTTCTTGGGCGGGGCATAGGCGTGAATGGCGTAATGCACAAACAGGTACATGGCGTAGCCAAACGTGAAGCCCGACAGCAGCCCAAACGCATAAGAGCCGAAGCTAAAGCGGAAGATGAAAAACAGCAGCGAAGCCACAAACACCGTCACGATGGGCGGCATGGCCAGCCGGGTTTTGTCTTTGGGGTACTCGTGGTGCACGCCGTGCAGGGTGTACTGAAACTTGGCCCGGCCCGGCGTGGTGGCCGGAATGTGGTACAAGTAGCGGTGCACCGCGTACTCGGCATAAGTAAAGGCGAGCAAGCCCACCAAAAACAGCCCCAGTGCCGACAGCCCCGTCATAAAGCCGTGGGTGAGGCCATAATACAAGCTCAGAACGGCGGTGGCTGCGAAAATGCCCACCGGCAACGCAATGTGCGTGTGCGAAAGACGCTCCAGCACCGGATTCTGGAACAACTGGGCCGAGCCTTTGTGCTTGGGCCGCAAGGGAGCAGCGGGAGCGGGCTGGGAAGAAATTACGGCCGGTTCTTCGGTGGAAATGGATTGCATGGGAATAACGAACGGCGAACGATTCAAAGGACAAAATTACGCCCCCGGCGATAATTCGTCGGCGGGCGCCGGGGCAAGCCCCGCGGCAGCCAGCTGCGCAGCCACGGCGGCCACCGTGCAGGCGGCGTCGGCACAGCGTAGCTTGGCTTGCCGGTAAAACTGTGCACGGGCGCTTAGGGTTTCGTGAAGCCACTTTTCGGTGGGGCCCGACGTGGCCAAGAGCGGACGGCTGGCGGTTTCGGCCACGGCGGCCAAGCGGGCGGCCAGCACATCCAAGGAAATATCGAGCCAAAGTGAGCACCCAGTGTCGTTGAGTAACTGGATGTTGTTGTGGAAGCAGGGCGTGCCGCCGCCCGTGGCCAGCACCAGCGGCCCCGGCCGGGCGGCTAGCTCACGCAAGGTATCGGCTTCCAGTTGACGGAAATGGGTTTCGCCGTGCTGCATGAAAATGGCCGGGATGAGCTGGCCGGCACGGGCCACTATTTCGGCGTCCAAGTCCAGGAAAGGCAGGGCGTAGTGCGCGGCCAGGGCCCGGCCCAAAGTGGTTTTGCCGGAGCCCGGCATGCCGATTAAGTAAAGCTTCATTGTTTCCTCTAACAATTAATAGTTATCATTTAACATTCTGATGGCGTAGGTATTGCGCATTAATGCATCATCAAAACAACTGTTAATTGATGAATGCTAAATGACTAGCTCAGTTTCACGCGTGGGTCGAGCACGGCGTAGAGCACGTCGACCACAATGTTAATCAGCACGAACAAGGCCGCTACAAATAAAGTGGCGCCCATCACCACCGGAAAGTCCAGGTTTTCCACCGCGCGCAGCGTCACAGTACCCAGGCCTTTCCAGTTGAAAATGTACTCGATGAAAAAGGCGCCGGCCATGAGCGAGGCCAGCCAGCCCGATACGGCCGTTACCACGGGGTTGAGGGCGTTGCGCAGGGCGTGGTGCAGCACGGTGGCGCGCCTGCTCAAGCCCTTGGCCCGCGCCGTGCGGATGTAGTCCTGGCTCAGCACGTCGAGCATGCTGGAGCGGGTGAGCTGCGTGATGATGACCAGCGGGCGGATGCCCAGCGCCACGGCCGGCAGCAGCAAGTTGCGCAGCACCAAGTGGCTTTCGCCCGTGAAGGGGTCGGTTTCGTAGAGCTGCCCCGTCAAGCTCAGCCCCGTCCAGTGGCTCCAGTAGAAACCGAAAGTGACGGCAATGGCAATGGCTGCTACAAACGACGGCACCGAAATGCCCAGCACCGACGTGCTGACCAGCACCCGGTCGAGCCACGACTGGGGCCGCAGCGCCGCCGCCACCCCAAAGGCCACGCCGCCCACGCTGGCAATGAGCATGGCCGCCAGGGCCAGCCACATGGTGCCGGGGAAGTAATCGAGCAGAATGCTCAGCACGTCTTTGTTGCTTTGAAAAGAGCGTCGCAGATAGGGCGTTTTCAGCACCACGGCCTGGCTGCCGAGCGGCAGTAGTGCCAAGCCGCCGTAGCGGGCGCGGCCCGCCGAGTCGCGAGGGTGCAGGCCGAGCGGCGACACGTCGTTGAGGTAGCCGGCCAGGCGCGTGGGCAAAGGCTGGTCGAGGCCCAGGTCGGCGGTGATGGCGGCTTTGGTGGCTAGGTCGGTGCGCTGGCCGGCCAGCAACGCGGCCGGGTCGCCGGGCAGCACGTTGAACAACAAGAACACCGTGCACGCCACGCCCACCAGCACGAGCAGGCCTTGGGCTAGGCGACGAAAAATAAACGCCAGCATGCCCTATTGCAGCTTTTCTTCCACTTTCCCGATGGTGGGAATGTCGTGGTAATGGTATTTGCCTTTCACCACGCCATCCTTGAGCAGCATGAAGCCGGGGTTGGAACGAATCATGGATTTGAGCACCGTGGCGTCGGCGAAGTAGTAGGGGACGGCGAAGTTGGCGTTGTGCCGAAACACGTCGAACTCGGCCGGGCTGCTGCTCGTGATGATGAGCGGCGTGATGTTGAGGCGCGACTGCTTGGCATCGGCAAAAAGCTTGTTAATCAAGGCGTGGCGGTCGCGGTCCGACTTGTCGGTGTTTTGCACGATGAGCACCAGCTTATTGCCGCGCAGCAGTTCCTGGGTGTAGTCGCCGTCGTCACTCCATACCCGGAAGTCGGTGATTTTGGGGCCGTCCTGCGGGTTGAGGGCCACCATGCTTTTGTAGGTCCAGGTAGAGTCGGGGTAGGTGGTGAACTCCTGGGTTTGCCCGCCCTTTTCCATGATGTACTTGTAGCGCAGCGGGGCGCTGGCCTTCATCAGTTTGCCAATGTCGTTGCCGATTTTATAGGGCAGGAAGTCAAAGTAGGGCAAGTGGCCCAAGGCCCGCACCCCAATGCCGATGGCGATGGCCGAGGCAAACGTCATGACCATGACGCCGGGCGTGCCCTGCACGAACGAGTGGCGCAAAAACCGCTGGTTGGAAAACACGATGCCCCACAGCACCAGCAGAAACACGTCTTTGGCGAAGGAAGTCCAGGGGGTGAGCTTGATGAAATCGCCGAAGCAGCCGCAGTCGGTCACTTTGTTGAACGCGGCTGAGTAGAACGTCAGGAACGTGAAAAACACCAGCAGGCCCAGCAGTATCCACAAAATCACGCGCTGGTGCCAGCGCAGGAGCAGGGCCACCCCCAGGATGACCTCGGCCGAGCTGAGCAGGATGGAGAGCAGGCGTGAACTGCCGGCCAGCCCCTCAAACAAGCCGCCAAGGGCGGGCAAGTCGGTGGCAAAAACGTCGAAGTATTCTTCCAGCTTCAGGGCCGTGCCCACGGGGTCGTTCAGCTTGATGAGCCCGGAAAAAATGAACAAGGCCCCCAGCAAAAACCACGCAACGCGCGTGACCGTGCGCAGCAGGTGAGGTGCCCGGGTGGCGGCAGGAGTAGAACTAATAGTTGACATATGACAAAGTAAGCCCGTGGCAAACGGCTAGGCAACGCGCAAAGTTTGAAACGCGTGCCGACTTGGTCAGCCAAAGGCCGTTGCTCCGTCTCAGCGCTGCGCCAGCCCGGCTTGGTAGCCGCTCTGGGCCAGGAAGGCCTTGGGGTCGCGAATGGAAAGAATGGCGGCCAGCGCCTGCTTCTTGTCGGTGGCTTGCGCGTAGTAGGCCTGCACAATGCGGTAGCCCACGTAGTAGCCCAGGTCGCAAGGCTTTTCGGGGGTTTCCTGGCTGCCGTTGGCAATCCAATTGTCGGCCTTGGTGCCCAGCATTTCCTGTTTGAAAGCGGCCCACAACTCTTTCTCGTGGGCGTTGCCGTAAGGATGCAGGCGGGCGTTGGTGATTTTGCCCGTTACCAGCTCGGCCACGAAGTCGGCCATGCCTTCGTTGAGGGCGTAGCTGAGCAAGGTGCCATCCTGTGGGCCTTGGTTGAGGTGAACCAGCTCGTGCACCATCAGGCCGGGCATTTCCGTGACGGGCGCGCAGCGGTTGCGTTGCAGCAGGCTCAGCTCGGAGGTGTTTACGCCGGGCACGTTAGCCGTTTGGTCGGCCCCAATGAGCATGCCCGTGTCCGACACGGTGCCGCCCGACACCCAGCCGCCCACCACGAAGTAGTTGTCACGGAAGCGCACCGCCGGGTACAGTTCCTGAAAGCGCTGAAAGGCCGCTACAATCTTGGGCTTTTGGTCGGCAATGGCCAGCGTGGTTGCCCTAATGGATTGGTAGTACTTTGGCCGCTTCAATATCTCCCGCGCAAATTCTGCGTCAACCCGAATTTTGAGTTGGTAATAATCCTGCAAGCCCGCCGAGGCTTTATCAAAATATCTGCGGCGGAAAACAGCGGCTGCTTGCGCCGTGTCGCGTTGGGCCGCGGCGTACGCCTCCCAAAAGTGGTTGATGTCGGTGGTGACCAGCTTCACGTCCTGGGGCCGCCGAATGATGGTTTTCTCTTCCAGCTTGCGGGCGCGGGCCAGCAGCTTGGGCCATTGCTTGTCGGCGTGCAGCAGGTTCAGGTCCGAGTCGACGGCAATGTGGCTGGCTTTCACGTAGCCGGCATCGATGGCGCGGCGCAAGTTGCTCAGGGCATTGGGCGCGTCGTTCTGCAGGCCATAGTAGCAGGCAATGTTGTACAGCGACGCCGCCTTGTAGGTGGCTTTCACGCCAGGCTCCTGCACCACCGCCTGATACGCCTGGATGGCCGCCGGGTAATCTTTGGTCTTGCTGATTTGCTGGGCCCGCATCAGTAGCGAGTCAGCACGAGTCATTTTTTGAGCAAAGGCCGTGAGGGTCACGGACCAAAGGAGCAGAAGCAGAAAGGCTTTCATAAAATGGGAAGTAGAGATGCCCGGAAGATGCGCTCCGGCCTGCTCACGTTGCCTCGGTGCCGGGCTTTTTGCGCAATTACATTACCATTTTGCAGAGCGTAGCATTTCGCGTGGGGCAGCAACCCAACCGTCTGTCATCCTGAGCAGAGCGAAGGACCTTCTCAGGTTATAACACTACACTAGCGGTTCAGCAGTGAAAAGGTCCTTCGCTCTGCTCAGGATGACAGATGGCGTGAGAAAGATGGTTTGACTGCGCTCAGCAGGACGTTCCTGCGTTTTGTAGTCTACTTCTCCCCGCGCAGAATCAGGGCAAACACGGCGTAGTTGAGCATGTCGCGGTAGCTGCCTTCCACGCTCTCGCTCACCAAGGCGGCCCCGCCAATGTCTTCGAGCTGCTTCACGCGGTGCAGCTTCATCAGAATCAGGTCGGTGATGCTGGCTACCCGCATTTGGCGCCAGGCCTCGCCGTAGTCGTGGTTTTTGGCCAGCAGCAGGCGGCGGTTTTCGGCGGCTTCGGCGTCGTAGGCGGCGGCCACGGCGTCGGGCGTCATGTCCAGCGGCGTGCCGGCCGGCAAGTGCAGCTGCATCAGGGCAATGAGGCAGTAGTTGATGATGGCCACGAACTCCTCGTTCACGTCGTCGGCCACGAGCTGCACGCCGGTTTCCTGAATGGTGCGAATGCGGTTGGCCTTAATGAAAATCTGGTCCGTAACCGAGGGCAGCCGCAGAATGCGCCAAGCCGTGCCGTAGTCGTGGGTTTTGGCCAGAAACAGGGTGCGGCAGCGGGCCAGCAGCAAGTCGTAGTGTTCGGGAGTGGTCAAGGGCATAGCGGAATGTAGCGCGAACTTTGCAGTTCGCGTCCCCGCGTATTTCGCCATCGTTGAATCGGCGCGGGGACGCGAACTGCAAAGTTC
>DASVTG010000094.1:0-2260 GCA_036387695.1 Hymenobacter sp.
GCCAGGATGCGGTCGCCGAGGCTGGCGACTTCGTATTCGAGGGTGACGTTTTGGGCGGTGTGGACGCGGATGGTGGCCATGAGGGAGCAGTAATTCCGACGAAGAAACGGCAAAACCGGCACCGCACAAAACTTGCGCTTGGGCAGTCCAACGGCTGCGGTCTGCTGGCGGCGGCCGCTTATCTTTAAGGCCTACAATTTCGAGCCATGCGAGAAGCCGTTTTTTTGCGCCAGAACCAGGAGCGCTGGCAGCAGTACGAAAAACAGCCGCCCGCCGGTCCCGACGAGCTGGCCGCCCGTTTCGTGGCCCTGACCGACGACCTGGCTTACGCCCAAACCTTTTACCCCACCTCTCCCACCACGGCCTACCTCAACGGCCTCACGGGCAAGCTGCACCAGCGCCTCTACGCCAACAAGCGCGAGGGCCGCGGGCGCTTCGCGCGGTTCTGGGCCGTGGAGCTGCCGCTGGTGGTGGCGCGGCACCATGGCACGCTGGCCATCACGGCGGTTATCTTTCTGGTGTTCACGGCGCTGGGGGCGCTGTCGGCGGCCTACGACGAATCGTTTGTGCGCGTGGTGATGGGCGACGCTTACGTGAACCAAACCATTGAAAACATCCGCAAGGGCGACCCCATGGCGGTGTACAAGCAGGAAGGCGAAACGCTGATGTTCCTGGGCATCACGGCCAACAACATTTACGTGGCCCTGAGCATTTTCGTGCTGGGCGCCACGCTGGGCGTGGGCACCCTGGTCCAGATGTTTCGCACGGGCCTGATGCTGGGCTCGTTCCAGTATTTTTTCTACCACTACCACGTGCTGCGCGCCTCGGTGCTCACCATTTGGATACACGGCACGCTGGAAATTTCGGCCATCATCGTGGCCGGGGCCGCCGGCTTCGTGATGGCGCGGGGCCTGCTCTTTCCGGGCACCTTCAGCCGGGCCGAGGCTTTCCGCCTGGCCGCGCGCGACGGCCTCAAAATGGCCATTGGGCTGGTGCCCGTTTTCGTGGTGGCGGGGTTTCTGGAAGGCTTTGTGACGCGCCACACCGAAATGCCAGTAGCGGCCAGCTTGGCCATCATCGGCACTTCCGCGGCCTTCATCGGCTGGTACTTCGTTCTGTACCCCCGCCAGCTCATGCGCCGGCTGGAAGCAGCACCCGAGTTATAAAATTCATTATTCTCAATGCCGGGCAAACGATTGTTTGCCGCCTCGGCACCTACCCATCGTTATGGCGAAAAACAACTACACCCAGGAAGCCGACTACCGCCGCGAACGAGACTTTGGGGCCAAAGTCGGAGCGACGTTTGAGTTTGTGGCGGCGCAGTTCCGGCCCCTGGTGAAATGCCTGGCTTATTTCGTGCTGCCGGGCGCGCTGCTGGGGGGCATCGGGCTGGGCTTGTTCATGAGCAAATTCATGTCCTTCCTGCCCCAGGCCGGCCGCATGGGCAGCGGGGGGCGTCTGGCTTCGGGGTATCCGAGCAACCTGTTCACTGGCATGTCCTTCGTGGGCCTGGGTTTGGGAGCGGTGGGCTTTCTGTTGGCTTTTCTGCTGCTTTCGAGCACGGTGTACGGTTTTGTGCGGGTGCGCCTGAACACGCCTGCGCACGAAACGGTGCAGCCGGCCCGGGTGTGGGCCTTCGTGTGGCCGCGGCTGGGCAAGACGTTGGGGGCGTGGTTCTTGCTGGGCCTGGTGATGGCGGTGGGCATGGGGGCGTTGGGCGGTGCCCTGAGCCTGCTGGGGCCGGGCTTCGTGGTGCTGCTGTTTCCGGTGCTGCTGTGGGCGACCGTGTGCTTGTCGCTGTATTTTCCGGCCCTGTGGATGGAGGACGGCGGCGTGGTAACGGCGTTGCGGCGCTCTTTTTACTTGATTAAGGGCAAGTGGTGGTCCACGCTGGGCCTCTACATGATTATCACGTTCATCACCGGGGTCATGAACTACATTTTCATCATTCCTTTCTATGGCCTGATGGCGGGACGCATGTTGCTGCATTGGTCGGGCTTCGACTCCGAAATCTTGAGCATAGCGGCCATGAGCATTTACGCGCTGGGCTGGATTTTCACGGCCGTGCTGCCGCTGGTGGCCATGCTGTTCCAGTACTTCAACCTGGTGGAGCGCCGCGAAGGCGTGGGCCTGCGCCAACTGGTGAACCAACTGGGCCAAACACCCGCCCCACAAGTCAGCAGCGCCACCTACCGCCCCGACGAGGAGGGCGAATACTAGCGCCCGGCCCGCTGTAGCTTTGAACGACTTATTCACCACC
>DASVTG010000095.1:0-6064 GCA_036387695.1 Hymenobacter sp.
CGAACTCTGTAGTTCGCGTCCCCGCGCCGCTAGCTCGTTCTGGCACGCGAACTACAGAGTTCGCGCTACTGCCCGGCCGCTACACGGACAACGAAACCGCGCTAGGTAATCCAATTCGCCTGTCATCCTGAGCGCAGCGAAGGACCTTCTCACCGAAGAACATCTTGCAGTAACTCAAAAAATAAACCGTGATAAGGTCCTTCGCTGCGCTCAGGATGACAGGCGAAGTAGCCTACTTCTCCCCTAGCACTTCAATTTCCCCCGTCCGCCCGTCCAGCCGGATGTGCTGGCCGGAGCGCAGCTGCCTCGTCACGCCCGGCACGTTGATGATGGTGGGAATGCCCAGCTCGCGCAGCAGAATGACCGAGTGCGACAGCGACGAGCCTTTCTCGATGATGACGCCCCGGCACATCGGAAACAGGGCCGCCCAGCCGGGGTCGGTGCGCAGGGCGCACACGATTTTGCCGTTCACGTCGAGGCTACCGCCGGGGTCGGTGATGACGAGCACCTCGCCCTCGGCCGCGCCCGCGAAGCGGCCCGTGCCGCGCAATGCGCCGGGGCCGGTGGGCAACGGGTCGGCCCCGCTCGCGGGGGGGCTGGGCACCGTCACGCGGGAGGGCACGTCCTCCAGGGCATAAGCAGCAAATTCGCGGCGGCGCTGAGCCACCAGCGCGGCGACGGCTTGAATAGCAGCGGAAGTTGCCCCGGAGGCAACCAGTGTCTCGGCAGCCGCCGCTATTTCCGGCTCAGTTAGCCAGAATATTTCCGCAGGCTCAGCCAACGCCTGCCCCTCGGTAAGATGCTGGCCCAGTGCCAGGTAGAGGGCACGGTACATCCCGAACAGGCGGGTGCGCTCCAGGCGGAGCCCCTCGCGGTAGCCAATGGCGCGCTGCAGATGGCGCAGGGCCGTCCAGGTGGCGCGGCGCGTCCAGAAAGGGCGGGCAGCGAGGAGGGCGGCAAGCTCCTCGCAGGCCTGCTGGCGCAGGGAGTTCTCGGACCCGGCGGCCGGCAGCGGAGCTGGCTCGGTGAGCAGGAAATTGCGCAGGTATTGATAGAAGACGACGGGCGCGACGCGCATGGTGCGGGTTTCCAACTTGAGCTCGCCCACGGTACGGTCGCCGTATTGGGCAATAAAGGCCTCGACTTCGTGGTGGAAATCGGGCGCAGTGCGGGCTACCTGAGAGTGAACATCGGGCGGCAGTGCCACCAGCAGCCGGCGCAGCGCGGGCCGGGGCCAGGCCAGCCGGGCCAGGGCTTGCAGGCAGTGGGCGGGCTGGGTGCTGGCGAGTTGCGCATCGCCGGTGAGGTAGCGGCTCAGAAACTCGTCGGGGTCCGCGAGGCCGGCTTTTTTCAGGGAACGGGCCACCCGTCCATTGGCCATCATCACGTAGAAGTCGTTGATGATGGGCGTGGTCCAGCGGCCCAGCAGCTCGTCGTCGAGGCGGGCCTTCTCCCGCAGCAGCTCGGCCGGGCTCAGCGTGGCCAAGGGCAACGCGTAGAACCGTTGGTACTGGTGTTGAAACTGGGTGTGAAAGGCGGAAATGCGCTTTTTCAATCGTCCGAAGGCCCAGAGCAGCCGGGCCAGGTTCAGGGCCAGGCGGGGTAGGTGACGCAGGCTGGCGGCCAGGGATTTGCGCTGGTCCGTCACGAAGTCCACGGGTTCTTCCAGGCCCATCATGCGCTCCATGTCGGCCTTGTTTTGCCGGAAGGAGGGCAGCAGTTGCAGGCCCCGATACCAGTTGTTGATGTTGTAGTAGATGCGGCCCCGCACCAGCCCCAGCAGCTCGGCCACCACGGCCTCGTGGGCGGCCATTTGGGCCGCGGGCAGGCCCAGCACCCGCATGGTTTGCCGGTACACGGTGGCATAGGCCCGCTGGGCAAAGCTGAACGTGAGCGGCGTGGTCACCCCGCAGTAGCTTTCCTGAATGTTGGAGTTATCGTACACCACCACCTCCGCGATGGGCTGGGTAATGGGCCGCGTCTGCACGACCCACACGCCCCCGGCCGCGACTACGAACTCGACATCCTGCGGGCCGCCCATGGCTTTTTCCAGCCGCATCCCGAGCGCAAACAATTCAGCCAACTGGGCCGGCGTGAGACAGGGCTGGTCCTGGTCGGCGGCCGGGACGGTGGCGCGGCGCAGGCCGGCGGGCTGGTGGCCGGGGTCTGGAGCACCAACGGCTTTGGGATGCTTGTCTGTGGCATCGGCCTCGCCAGTGGATGCAGCACCCTGGGTAGCCCCGGCAGCTGATAAGGTGCTGACGACGCGGCCGTTTAATCTCACCCTTACCGGGCACGTCCCCTCTCCCGCGGAGAGGGGAACCTGACACCAGGGCAATTCTGGTGCCCCCTCTCCGCGGGAGAGGGGGTCAGGGGGTGAGGCACCTCGGTTGCGCCGCTCGCCAAACTGCTGTGGGTAATTTTCACCATGAGGCAATACACCATCACCGGCGGCTACATACCGCTCCGTTTTGTGCGCCATATTCTGGCGGGAGAGCAGGCCGGTTTTGCGCGTGAAATAGAATTCATCGGGCTGTAATTCGCCCCCCACCAGCCCTTCGCCAAAGCCCCACACGGCATGAACGGCCAGCTCCTGCGGAAACTCGGGCAGCGTGCTGAACATGACGCCGCTGGCCACGGGCAGCACCTGCCGCTGCACCACCACGGCCGGCCGCGCCACGGGCAGGCCCCGCTGCTGCCGGTAGGCGTTAGCCCGGTCGGAGTAGGCACTGGCAGCGCACCGGGCCACGGCGTCGAGTACTTGCGGCAGCGTGGTCAGGTTCACAAAAGAATCCATCAGCCCCGCGAAAGCCGTCTGGCTTCCGTCCTCGTCGGCCACGGAGGAGCGCACCACCACCGGCTGCCTCGGGAAGCCCCAAGCCGCGAGGCAGCCCCGCAAAGCCCGCGCATCGGCGGCCGAAACCTCGAAGGCCAGCAGCCGGGCGCGCCGCTCAGCCAGCCCAGCACTGTCCGTTGGCAGCCCGCGCAGCGCAGCATCGAAGACTTCGGCCGGGAACACGGCAAAATCCGGCACGGGTACCCCGGCGGCACGCAGGCGCCGCAAGCCGTGGCCTTTACCGCCTAAGGACTGGTTCGCCGTAAGCTCAGCGGCAGTGAGAAGCATAATGGGTGCGTTTCAGGTGTCGTCCGCGTCCACCTCACCCCCTGACCCCCTCTCCAAAAAAGAGGGGGCACCGGCAATGCGCAGACATGGATGGTATGTGAGGGAAAAGCCAAAAAGCCAAGGGCTATAACAACATGCCATTGAAGCAAGCCCGGTGCCCCCTCTTTTTTGGAGAGGGGGTCAGGGGGTGAGGTTTCGTCGCCCGCGCCGATAGGAGCATAGCTACAAAACCTACTGCCCGCTCATAATCACCGTCACATAGCTCATTAGCAGCGCCAGCGACACCAGTTTTTCTGCAGCCCGCACCAGCGCTTCGCGGGGGCGCGCCAGGGCCGTGCCGTAGGCCACCACGGTGGTTAGCAGCAGCGCGGCCAGCAGGCCAAACGCTCCCCAGCCTGCGCCCAGCCGCGCCAGGAGTTGGGCCTGCACCCCCGCACCGGCCAGCAGCACGGCCAGCACGGCCGCCACGGCCCCGCCGTAGCCCAGCGAGCGCGAATAAGAGTCCACGCCCGCGCGCTCGGCGGCTGGGGTGCGAATCTTGCGGGCCAGCTCGAAGGCGAAGCCGCCCAGCAAACTCAGCAGGGCCAGCAGGCCGCCCCCGCCGGGCTCGAACCGGCCGGCCGGCGCGTACGCCAGCCACAGCCAGCCAATCACCAGCGGCATGACGAGCATGTGGGTGAAGGCGTAGAGCAACAGCCGCGCCCGCAGCCAGGCCGGAGCCCCGAACTCGTAGCGCATCAGCAGGCTGTAGCCCAGCAGGGCGGCCCAGCCCAGCACGGCGGGCAGGCCCCGCGAAGCCGACCAGCCCACCTCCAGCACTGCCCCCGCCCAAGCCAGTGCCCGCAGCGGCCCCAACGTCACGCGCCCCAATTGCAGCACCCGCCCGGGGTGCAGCACGGCATCGGAAGCAAAATCCTTGATTTCGTCGAACACCCGCAGCCGGAAAAAGAACGAGATAGTAGCTGCTCCGCCCACGATTTCGCCCCAGCCCGGCGCCTGCCCGCCCGCCCGCGCTGCTACCGTGAACACCGTGCCGAACAGGATGGCAAACAGCGCCATGTTCACCACCGGAAACCGCTCGCGCAAATAGGCCCCGAAGTTGGTCAGGCTCATGAGGCAGGTGCCGTAACGGGCAACAGATTCGTGTCCAAGCGAGCATACCAATTTGCTCTCCGCGCAGGCCCCATCTTTTCCGGGGAAGAGGCAGGGTCTGGCATGGCAGACAACCGACGCTCCTTGCTCAGAAAATGCTGTGCATCAAGCAGCGAAAAGTCGAAAGCAAGGTCGTCCGGCAGGGCTTCGTCGACCCTCGAAACATTCTCTGCCTCAGCCCGCAGTACCGGCGGCTGCAGCTGCGCCAGGGCATCGAAGTAGCTGTCTACCACGCGCGGCAGGAAGGGGTAAGGGCTCACCGCGTGCGCCATGAGGTACATGCCCAGGCGGTGCAGGCCAAAATCGAGCGCGGCGTAGCTTGCTCCAAGCCGGAAAGCTTCGGCATCGGCGTAGCGGCCAGTAAGGGCGTGCAGGGCCTGCCGGTAGTGCTCCAGGTAGCCCAGGCGCAGGTGGTACCGGTCTTCGGCCAGCACGAAGCTCAGCAGTTCCACCACGTCGTATTGCGGGACGTGCCAAGTGGCCAGCTCCCAGTCGTAGGCGCAGAGGCGCAGGCCATCAGGCCCGGTTTTGAAGCAGGTATTGCGGGGGTTGAGGTCGTTGTGAATGAGCGTTTTAGGCATTTTTTCCAGCGCGGCCCAGTAGGTCGGAATGTGGGCAATGGCCGTGCGCAGGACGTGCACCCGCCCCGCCGGATACAGGGCCGGATGGTGGGCGGCCGCATTAGCGAGCAGGGCTTCCCAGAGCGGCGTCAGCTCCTGCATGTGCGCCGCGGAGGGCTGGTCGTCGAAGTCCTGCGGCGGCGTGCTGGTGAGGTGGCGGGCGTGCCAGTGGGCCAGCTGCGTGAGCGCGGCCCGGATGTGCGCGTCGGTCCAGGCCTCGGGCGCCATCACGGAGTTCAGCAGGCTCACGTCTTCGAGGTATTCCATGAGCACGCAGTAGGCATCCTGGGCCTCATCGGCATACACGCCCCAGATGGTGGGCGTGAGGCCGGCCGCCGGCCGCTGGTAAGCGGCCAGCTCGCGGTGGTGGGTATGGTGAAAACCCGTGCGGGCGGCAAAGGCCGGGTACACCGTGGCCAGGGGCCCGCCGCAGGCCTGGGCCAGGCTGCCGAGCATGGCCGAAATCTCGCGGCCGGGCGGCTTCACTTTCAGCACAAGGCGCTGGGTTTGGGGCTGGCCGTCGGCCTCCAACGTCACGGCCAAGCCGAAGTGCCCGATGGCCTTATCGGTCTGGCCCGCCGTGAGCGCGGTCAGAATGCTGGCCGAGCTATCGAGCGGCAGCGGGACCACGGCGAGCACCCGAATGTTTCGCGCCGGCGCGTGGGCCCGCATCATGTTTTCCAGAAAAGCGGGGCGCAGAAAATCAGCGGTGGTCATCATGATAAGGAGGATGAAATGAGGTGAGTGGGAACCGAAACGGGCAGCAGCGCCGTCGGCCGGAGCACCGGACGGGCCTCGAGCACCCGCACGTTGCGGAAAAAGAAGCAGCCGTCTTCCTGCGACAGCCGGGCCTGCGTGGCGGCCGGCACCGAAGCCTCGGCCGGGCCGGTGGAGTAGTGCTGGTCCTGCAGCAGGTTCCAGTAGAGCAGGCGCAGGGGCGGGCCGGCAGTGGCCCGCAGCTCTGCGCACACCCGCCGAAACTCGGCCGGACTGGCGTATTCGAAGATGTTGGACAGGCTGGCTTTCGTGACGGTGCGGCCGGCCGGGGTGGCCAGGAAAGCCGCCGCCTCGCCCGTGACGCTGCGCAGGCGCGGCAGCAGCTGGCGCAGCCGGGCGTGGTAGCGGCGCTGGTAGCAGGGCGGCAACAGGCGCTCGGGCAAGCCTTCGG
>DASVTG010000096.1:0-2610 GCA_036387695.1 Hymenobacter sp.
GGTTTTGATTTTCTCATCGGCGGCTGGCATGGAGGTGGCAGCAGGGGCGGCGTCGGGCATTTTCGACATAGAGGCAGCGGCCGCTACGGGCTTGCCTTCCAGGTCCAACTCCACCACTTCGTAGCCCAGGGCCTGCACCGTAGGCAGCTGCTTGCGGTCGCCCACTACCACGATGTACATGTTGTCGGCGGGCAGGTACTTCTTGGCCGAAGCCTGTATGTCCTCCTTGGTCAGCTTTTTCAAAATGGAGCTTTGCTCGTCCACGAAGGTGGTGGGCAGGTTGTACTCCACAATGCGGCTGAGGAAGGCGGCTTTCTGGCCACCGGTTTCATACTTGAGGGCGTCGCTCTGGCCCACCGAGTTCTGGACGAAGGTCAGCTCCTCGTCGGAAATGCCGTTGGGGTAGTTCTTGATTTCGCTCATGAACTCCTTCACCGAGGCGGCCGTGGCGTCGGCGCGCACGCCGGCCTGGGCCGTGAACGGGCCCACGTAGCTCGTGCCGCTGTAGCCGCTGCGGGCGCCGTAGGTGTAGCCCTTGTTCTCGCGCAGGTTCAGGTTGATGCGCGAGTTGAAGGCACCGCCGAGCAGGTAGTTGGCCAAGTAGGCACGGTAGTAGTCACCCGTGGCGTCATACGGAAGCGCCAGGTAGCCCACGCGGATTTCAGACTGCGCGGCGCCGTCCTTGTTCACGAAGTAAATGCGGGTTTTTTCGGGCTGCACGGCTGACGCGGCGGCGGGCAGGGCCACGTTTTTCTTAGGCCAGGCTTTCAGGAAAGCGAGCTGTGGGGCGAGGGTCTTCTGGTCCACGTCGCCCACTACCGTCAGGAAGCTCACGTTCGGGTCGTAGTTCTGCTGGTAGAACTGCTTCACGTCGTCGAGGGTGAGGCTGCTCACGCTGGCGGTAGTGCCGATAGTCGAAACACTCATGATGTCGCCTTGGCCGTAGAGCAGGCGGTTGAACGTGTTGTTGGCAATGACTACCGGCTGGGTGGTCTGGTTGGCAATGCCTTCCAGCGTTTGCTTTTTGAGACGGTCGAAATCGGCTTGGTCGAAGCGCGGGTGCATGAGGCGCTCTTCCACCAGGGCCATGGTGGCCGGCAGGTTCTTGGTCAGGCTCTGCACCGATACCAGGGTACGGTCGTCGCCCGAGAATACCTGCACGCTGCTGCCCAGTTTGTCGAGCGCCGCCGAGAATTGCTCGCTGGTGTATTTCTGCGAGCCTTCGTTCAGCATGGCCGCCGTGAGGGCCGCGATGCCGGCCTTGCCGGGCGTGGCTTGCTCCAGGCGATGGCCGCCCTTGATGGTGAGCAGCATGGTTACGGTCGGAATCTCAGTGTTGCGCGTGCCGATGACTTTGAGGCCGTTGGCAAACTCTTCGCGGTACAAAGTCGGCACTTTGACAACCGGGTTGGCGCCGGAAGCCGGCTGCTTGCTGCGGTCAAAGTTGTCGGTGGCTTTGGCGTATTTCAGCCCGGCGTAGCCGTAGTCGGGCGCTTTGTAGCCGGATTTGTCGACGGTGTAGTTGTCGGGCTTAGCCGCGGCCACGCCGCCGGTTTTGGGCAGCACGCTCAGGATAACGGCGTGCTTGCCTTTGAGGTACTTGTCGTAGGCGCGCTGCACGTCGGCCTTGGTAAGGGCCTTCAACTCCTTGGTGTCAACGGTGATGTGGTTCGGGTTGTTGAAGAAGGTTTGGTTAGAGGCCAATTGACTCACTTTGCCGCTCACGCTGGCCAGGCCGTTTACTTGCTGGGCCTCCCGTTGGGCCTTGAAGCGCAGCAGGTCGTCGTCGGTTACGCCCCGCTTCTCAAATTCGACCAACGTGTTGCGCACGATGGTTTCGAGGCTGTCGAGGCCTTTGCCCGGGAAGGGCAAGGCCACAATGGTAAACTGGCCGGCGAGCTCGGAGGTGGGGTGGGAAGCACTGGCCTGCACGGCCTTCTGGTTCTTTACCAAGTTTTTGTAGAGCAGCGAGTTCTTGCCGCCACCCAGAATCTGGGCCAGCGCGTCGAGCGGCAACTCATCGGGATGGCCCTGGGGCACGGTCGGGAGCACCATTTGCAACATCGGGAAGCGCACGTTGTCGGTGTAGCTCACGTAGCGGTCGGTGGCCAGCACGGGGGCAGGCAGCTTGGCCTTGGGCACGGCCGGGCCGCGCTTGATGCTGCCGAAATACTTCTCGGCCAGCTTCACCACTTGGGCCGGCTGCACGTCGCCGCCCACGGTCAGGGTCGCGTTGTTGGGGCCGTACCAGCGCAGGAAGAAATTCTTGAGGTCGTCCACGTTGGAACGGTCCAAGTCTTCGAGGTAGCCGATGGTCAGCCAGGAATACGGGTGGCCGTACGGGTAGAGCGTCTTGTTTACGTACTCACTGGCGAGGCCATAGGGGCGGTTGTCGTAGTTCTGGCCCCGCTCGTTTTTCACCGTCGAACGTTGGATTTCGAATTTCTTCTGGCTCACGGCATCCAGCAGAAAGCCCATGCGGTCGGCTTCCAGCCACATGCCCGTTTCGAGCTGGTTGCTGGGCAGGGTTTCGAAGTAGTTGGTGCGGTCCTGGTTGGTGGTGCCGTTCAGGGTGCCCCCGGCGGCCGTCACCAGCTTGAAGTGCTGCTG
>DASVTG010000097.1:0-4189 GCA_036387695.1 Hymenobacter sp.
GATAAGCAAAGCGCCGCTGCTGAGATTTCAGCAGCGGCGCTTTGCTTATCTGGTAATGTGAAATTTTATTTAATCGATTACCAAATCCACAATCGCATTCACAATTGAAAGCGCGATGCTGAAAAGCAGGGCATTGAGAAAACCGTGCACGTCGAAGCTGGTCATCAGGAAATCGGCCAGCTTCACGATGATGACGTTGATGACCAACAGGAAAAGGCCCAGCGTGAGCACCGTGATGGGAAAGCCCAGGATTTTAAGAATGGGCTTGACCACGGCATTGAGGAGCCCAAGCACCAGCACCAGAATGATGGCGCTGCTGAACCCGCCCAGCTCCACGCCCGGCAGCACCATGCTCAGGCCGTAAACCAGCCCGGCCGTGAGAATGAATTTGAGAATAAATCCCAGCATGTTGAGGAATATTGAAGTGAAAAATCATTCGGTCGCCATGCCTTTGGCGGTCAGGCGGCCTTGGGATACGGCCATCCAATTGCAAAGTTGGTAAAGCAGGCGTGCGCCCACGATGCCGTTCCAATCGGTGTCGCCGGGGGCTACTTCGTTTAGGTCGCAGCCGATGATTTGGATGCCCGCGCGCACAATGGAGCGCAGCAGGTAAGTGGCTTCCTCGAACTCCAGGCCACCGGGCACGGGGGTGCCGGTGCCGGGGCAGAGTTTGGGGTCGAGGCCGTCGATGTCGAAGCTGATGTAAATTTTGGGAGGCAGCTGGGCAATGATTTTGCCGCACACTTTCTTCCAGGACTTCTTGGCAAACTTCTCGTCACTCAGGAAGCGCTGCCCAAACAGGGCCACCCGGCCATTGGAGTGCTCGATAAATTCCGCCTCTTGCTGGCACATGTCGCGGATGCCGACTTGCACGAGCTTCTTCACTTGCGGCAATTCCAGCGCGTTGTGCATGATGCTGGCGTGCGAGTACCGAAAGCCCTCGTAGGCCGGCCGCAGGTCGCAGTGCGCGTCGAATTGCAGAATGGCGAACTCGTCGTTGCGCTCGGCCAAGGCCTGAATGTAGCCCAGGGGCGTGCTGTGGTCGCCGCCCAACACCACCACGCCCTTGCCTTCGTCGAGCAGCGCCCCGGTTTTTTCTTTTAACCACGAAATCATTTTCACGCCTTCCGCCGTGGCTTGAGCCGGCACGCCGCCGAACTTGTGCTGGTCGGCTTCGGGCTGCCCCGCCTCCACCCAGGCGATGTAATCGGCGGCCAGCGGACGCAAGCGCCGGCTGGTTTTGACGATGGTTTCGTCTTCCTCTTCCATGGCCAGGCCCAGTTTCCAGGCCTCGGGCAGGTCCGGGTCGTACAAATCGACTTGGAGCGACGCTTCGTGGATGGCCGCGGGGCCCTGCGCCGTGCCGGCGCGGTAGCTCACCGTGACCTCCCACGGCACGGGCACCACCACTACTTGGGCCTCGTCGGGGGTGAAGGGCAAACCAAAAAGTCCGCCTGCGACATCGCCGGGGGCATTGGGGTCAAACGAAGCTATTTTTTTGGCGCGGGCAGCTGCGGAAGTTGACATCTGAAGGGCAGGTAAAAGTATTGTAGGAAGCCCCATCTTGTTTAAAAAGGACGGGCGCTATGATACGAGAAAAAAGAACGTCATGCTGAGTCGGGCTCGGCATGACGCTTTGAAAAGGCAACTTATCCGTTCAGGCCGACATCTGGCTGCCCAGGAAGTCGTAGCTGCGAATGATTTCCAGGATTTTCATGAACGTCACCCGGTCAAAAAACAGCATCAGGGGCAATTCCACCATGTTGTCTTTGTCAGAAAACTGCGTGATGACCGAGAAAATGAGCGGCTGCAACTGGTGTTGGGGAAGCAGATTCTGCATGATGGCGGCGATGTCGCCGCTGGGGGCCGTGGGCGGCGCACCGTAGATGTTGGCCTTGAGAATATTGGCCAGCTGCGTGACGAGAGCCCCGGTGATGATGTTGCTGATTTCAAGCAGCAGCGATTCCTGCAACTCGTTCACTTCCAAAGACTCTTGCGTCTGCATGCGCAAACACACGCGGGACAGCCGCTGGATGTGCTGGCCCGAGAAGAACATCAAGGTCGTGCCGTTGAAATCGCCGCGAATGTCGGACTGAATGGGCACGTGCTTGGATTGGTACTCACGTACCCGGAGCAGAATGTCATCGCTGACCAAAAGGTCAATGTTGGGCACTTCCAGCAACACCCGCTCCTGGGCGATGACGGCGAACGAGTCGGCGGCACGGGCCAGCCCGATGTTCAAAATCTCGCGGATTATATCACGCTCTAAGTCAGTCATCGATAAATCCATAATGCTAAAATAGGGGAAGTGCAGCTGCGAAGACTGGGTGAAAGAAAGGAAAAACTAAGGCCGCTTATTCAAAAACAACCGCGTGAGAGCGGGAACATCGAGCACGAGGCAAACTTGGCCACTGCCAAGCAGGGTAACTCCTCCAAACAAATCGATGGTGTCCAGCGGCTTGCTCAGGGGCTTGATGACGATGTTCTGCTGGCGCATGAACCGGTCGACCACCAAACCCAGTCGGCGGTTGTTGTAATTAACCACCAGCACGTGCTGGGGACCATTCATGTCGGTTTTGGTGGCCAGAGGCAATGGCTCGTCGCCCTCGTCGTGCAGGAGTTGGCGCAGGGGCACCAGCGGCACGGCTTGGTCTTGAAAATGAGTTACCAGCACCCCGCCAATTATTGAAATCTGTCCAGGGTGAAGGGCCAGGACCGTATCGGTGTGCAGCAACGGCACGGCGTATGGACGCGCATCCACTTCCACCAGCAAGGCGCCTTTTACGGCTATGGAGGTGGGCAGCACCAAGGTAAACGTGGTGCCCACGCCCATCTTGGATTCTACCCGCAACTGGCCTCCCAGGGAATCGAGGGCCAGCTTCACCACGTCCAGGCCCACGCCGCGGCCCGATATGTCGGTGACTTGCTGAGCCATTGAAAAGCCGGGTTCAAAGAGAAAGGCCCACACGGCTTGCTCGTCCAAACCAGCCGCGGCATTGGCCGTGGTCAGGCCCCGCTCCACGGCTTTGCGGCGCACCCCTTCCGTGTCGATGCCGCGGCCGTCGTCCCGCACCTGAATCAGCACGTCGTCGCGTTCGGTTAGGGCGGAAAGCACGAGCTGGCCCACCACGGGTTTGCCCGCCTGTTCTCGTTGGGCGGTGGTTTCGAGGCCGTGGCTCACGGCGTTGCGCACCAAGTGCAGCAGCGCGTCGGTGATGATTTGCAGGATGTTGCGGTCAATCTGCACGTCCTGCCCGCTCAAGGTCAATTCCACTTGCTTGTCTTCGGCAGTGGCTACGTCGCGCACCACGCGGGGGAACTTGTTGAGCAACACGCCGACGCCCACCAAGCGGGCATCCATCACGCTGTACTGCAAATCGTCGGAAATGCGGAACAGGTGCTGCGCCGTAGCCAGCAGGGCCGGGTTGCCAATCTCCTGCGCCAACGTCATTATTCGGTCGCGGTCAATCACCAGCTCCCCTACCAGATTCAGCAGGTTGTCAAGCTTTTTGACTTGGATGTACACCAAGTCCGACAGCTCCATTTTCCGGTTGGAATCCTCCTCGCTGTCCGGGGTTTCCTCGTCCAAAATGGGCGCTTCGCCCCGCACGAGGCGGTCCAGGTTTTCCAGCAAAGCCGTGGCGTCGGGCAAGGGCTGATTGGCGCCCACGGCCCGAATCATGTTTCCCAACGCATCCACACCGGCAAAAATCACCCGAATCAATGGCCCGCTGAAAGCGCGCTCCTGGTCCCGAATCAGCCCAAACAGCGTCTCCAGGTGGTGCGCTATTTCGCCCAGGTCGGTGAAGCCCATGGCGCGGGCGTTGGCCTTGAGGTTGTGCATGAGGCGAAACAACTCATTGAGCGCAGGCCCGGCATTGGAGTTTCGCTCCAACTCGCTCAGGTGGCGGCTCATGGAGTCGTAATACTCCAACGCCTCGGCCATGAACAGCTCCCGATACTCTTGGTCGCGCGATTTCATTGGCCCAGGGTAAGTACTTCCGCAGCCTCCAATACGCTTGCGCGCACGCTCAGTCCGCTGTTTCCAACAGACCGCCACCCAACATCGAAACGTTCTCGCAGCACCTTACGCAGGTTGTTCCGAAGCGTCGTTTTGCAGCGCCGCTCCCACGATTTCCAACACCTTTTCCTCGGAGAAAGGCTTGACGATGTACGCCAGGGCGCCGTT
>DASVTG010000098.1:0-5341 GCA_036387695.1 Hymenobacter sp.
GACCAAAGTAGGGGAGATGGACGCCATGTTGAAAAGCTAGGAAGTGGACGGAACGACGAAGAAAGGCAGGTTAGTAGCCGCTTGAGCCGGATGCGGCTGCGGGAGCAGCCGTTTGGGCCGGCGGCCCGGCGTAGCGGAAGCGTTTGGTTTGGCCGCCGACGCGCAAAGTAAAGTAGCCGTCCTCAAGCCGCGCCTGGCCGTCGGGGCCGGGGTAGCTGAGGTGTGTTCCCGGCTGGATGGCAAAGGTCACCTCGCGGCTCTCGCCGGGCTGGAAGGCCTGCTTCTCGAAATGCTTAAGCAGCCGCACGGGCCGGGTGATGCGGCCCACCTCGTCGGTCAAAAACCACAGCACGGCTTCTTTGCCCGCGCGCGGGCTGGTGTTGGTCACGCGCACGGTGGCGCGCACCGTGCCACTGTTGCCCACCACCGAATCGGAGAGTTGCAGGTTGCTGTAGCGGAAGGTGCTGTAGCTCAGTCCCTCGCCGAACTCCGTGAGCATGGCGGCCTGGTACTTGGGCCCACGCTGCTCAAAGCCCGCACCGAAGTCGCTTAGCTCCAGGCTGTTCTCGTTGTTGTCGTGGTGGTAGTTGGAGATGTGGCCGGCAAACTGCGGGTAGGTGAAGGGCAACCGGCCGCTGGGGTTGGTTTTGCCGCTTATCACTTCGGCAATGGCCTGCCCGCCGCCGAAGCCCGGCAGCCCCGCCCACAAAATGGCGTTCGAGCCCGTGGCCACCGCCCGGATGATGTTCGGACGGCCACCTATCATCACCAGCACCGTGGGCTTGCCCGCGCCCTGCGCCGCGCGCACCAGCTGCAGCTGGTCGTCGGGCAAGGTCAGGTCGCTGGAGTTGCCCAGGCCTTCGGCATAAGGCCGCTCGCCCAGGGCCAGTATCACGGCATCGGCCCGCCGCGCGGCGGCCACCACGGCCGGCAGGGCCAGCTTGCCCGCGGCGTTCTGGTAGGGCACGGTTTCTACCTGTGCGTTCGGGAATTCCTTTTTGAGCGCGGCGTAAATGGTCAGCACTTCCTTGGGGTACTCGTTTTCGGCGCGGCCCTGCCAGGCCAGCGTCCAGCCGCCGGAGAGGTTGGCGCGCGAGTCGGCCGAAGGGCCCACCACCAGCAGGCGCTTCACGGCGGTGGGAGCGAGGGGCAGGGCGTTTTTCTCGTTTTTGAGCAAGACCAGGGATTCCCGAGCTGCTTCCAGCGACTGCTGCTTGAGCGCGGGGTCGCCGATGCGGCCAAGGCGGTCGGCGCGGGGCATGGGGTTCTCAAACAAGCCGATTTCCTCTTTCATCTGCAGCACCCGCCCGGCCGACAAGTTAATGCGCGCCTGGGTCAAGCGGCCTTCCTGCACCAGCTCCTTCACGTAGCGGCAAAAGGCGGTGGTGTAGGGCGTCATGGCCATGTCCACGCCCGCGTCGATGGCCATCCAAGTGGCCTCTTTCTCGTTGGGGGCCGTTTTCTGCACGGTCACCAGCCGAATGATGTCCTGCCAGTCGGTCACGGCCACGCCTTTGAAGCCCATTTGGCGGCGCAGCAAATCGGTGAGGATGGCCTTGGACGAGTGCACGGGCTCGCCGTTGATTTCGCCCGAGTTTATCATGATGGATTTCAGGCCCGCATCAATGGCCGCCTGAAAAGAAGGCCGAAAGAACTCCTGCAAGCGCTGGTCCGGAATCAGGGCGTTGGTGCGGTCCCAGCCGTTGCGCGGGTCCGAATAACCCAGAAAGTGCTTGCCGCAGGCGGCCACCCGGTTGGGCGCAATGTCTTTGTTCTCCTGCAACTCCTTCACGTAGGCGGCGCCCAACACGGCGGCCACGTGCGGGTCCTCGCCATACGTTTCGTAGAGGCGGGGCCAGTACACGTTCACGCCCAGGTCCAGCACCGGGGCAAACACCCACCGGTGCCCCAGGTCCGCCGACTCCATGGCCGTGGCGCGGGCTTCCTGCTGCGCAAACACCGGGTTGAAGGTGGCGCCCAGGTTCAGGTTGTGCGGGAAAATAGCGGCCCCCGACACGTAGCTGGCCCCGTGCATGTGGTCGACGCCGTATATCATGGGGATGTGCAGCCGCGACTCGCGCATGGCAATGCGCTGCAAGGCCGAGAGGTATTTCACCCACTGCGCCGGCGGCACGGCCTCGCCGTTCAGAAACGAGCCCACGTGGTAGTCCCGAATGAACGGCACCAGCTTGGCCGAATCGAGCGACACGTCTTTTTGCTGCCCGGTGTTGTTGATGGCGGCGTTGGTGAGCTGGGTCATCTGCCCGATTTTCTCTTCCAGCGTCATCTGCGCCAGCAGGGCGGCCACGCGCGGGCTCCACTGCGGCGCAGCCATGGCGGGCGCGGTGCTCGTGGCCGGAATTGCGGCCGCAGGGGCAGTGGCTACCCCGGCCCGCTGGCAGGCGCCGGCCAGTAGCACAGCGCCAAGCACCAACGGCATGGCCATGTTTTTCGGCTTATTAAAGGAGTTGGGAAGTAAGCTTGGCATAAGGAGAAGAAGAAAGGCACTGGCTTGCAAAGCTAAAAGGTTTTAGCAATTACAAACGTTTGCAGGTGCACTTTTTTGTTAGACTAATGATAACCTTAAATGCCGTTTGAAGCCGCAGGCCATCATCCTGCCCGCCAAAGCGCTGTTATTCTGCCCGGTATTGCGTAGCAGAACTGCCTGGCTTCAGCCCGGACTTAATTAATCGGATGGAAGGCCACAAATAAATTCGCAACCCACACAAGCACATCGCTCAATAGCCAATGGGTAGCGACTCGGTTTCCACTGATTAAAACCGGGGCTACTCCGTAGTGGATTACCTGTAAAGCGAACGTAAAGCGAGGCAAAAACTTGCCTAAGGTCTGTGAAGAGGCTCGCATTGCTTTTCCCAAAGTTGTGGCGAAAGCTCGTGAAGTCAACAAAATGAAAAAAAAGCCTCATATTAGCTTGCAAATACGTTTTAGCACTTGTTAAAAATTGACGCTTGGTAAGCGTTTATGTAGTGTATAGAGGCGAGTTGCGGAAAGAAAACAACGCCAAATTCAACATTCATTGCGACTTAAGCCCCCCAATTTGCAGCTGTTGGCGGCAGGTGGAAAGGTCTAATCTGCAAACGTTTGCTCACCCTGGGCCCAGCGGGCCTCAACGCTTGGAATGCGGCAGGTGCACAGGTGCATGGGCCGTATGATTATTACAACACATGACAAGCTTAAAAATTATTTTCGCGTTGGCCTGCGGCCTTTCGGCTTCGTCGGTTCTGGCGGCGGTGCGCCTGCCCACTTTAGTGGGCGACCACATGGTGCTGCAGCGGGACCGGCCCCTGCCGATTTGGGGCTGGGCCGAGCCGGGCGAGAAAGTAACCGTTCAATTTCAAGGGCGCACGCACGCTGTGGTCACCCCGGCAGGCGGGAAGTGGCAGCTCACGCTTCCGACCCAGGCCAGCGGGGGGCCGTTCGTGATGACCATCAAGGGCCAAAACACGCTCACCGTCTCTGACATCATGGTGGGCGATGTGTGGCTGGCGGGAGGACAGTCGAACATGGAGCTGCCGCTGCGCGACCCCAACGCCCCCAAGCCCGGCGCCTACCCGCTGATTGTGAACGCCGAGCAGGAAGTGGCCCAGGCCAATTACCCCCAGATTCGGCAGTTTACCGTTCAGAAAAACCCGGCCGCTCAGCCTCAGTCGGAGCTTAAAGGCTATTCCTGGAAAGTATGCAGCCCGCAAACGGCGGGGGGCTTCTCGGCCGTGGCTTACTTCTTTGCCCGCGACTTGCACCAGCTCTATCGCGTGCCAATCGGCATCATCAGCAGCCCCTGGGGCGGCACCGTGGCGGAGGCTTGGGTGGGAGGGACCACCTTGGAAAAGCAGCCCGATTTCCGCGAAAAGGTGGCCGCTTTGCAGGCCCAGCCCGCTCCCGCTCTGCCCGAAAAAGACCCGCAAAACACGCCCACGGTGCTCTTCAACGGCATGATAGCGCCACTAATTCCCTATGCGCTCAAGGGCGTAATCTGGTACCAGGGCGAAAGCAACGTGGGGCGAGCAGCCCAGTACCAGACGCTGTTCCCGAGCCTGATTCAGGACTGGCGGCAACGCTGGGGACAAGAGCTGCCCTTTCTGTTTGTGCAGCTGGCCAACTGGACCCCGGCCCTGCCGCAACCGGCCGATTCGGACTGGGCCCGGCTGCGCGAAGCCCAAACGGCGGCGTTGGCGTTGCCCCGCACCGGCATGGCCGTGGCCATTGACATCGGCGACGCCGCCGACATTCACCCCGCCAACAAGCAGGACGTGGGGCACCGCCTTGCCCTGGTGGCCCGCGCCGTGGCTTACGGCGACAAAAAAGTGGTGGCCAACGGACCGGCGTATGAGAAGATGAGCGTGCAGGGCAACGCCGTGAAGGTGGCTTTCAAGCACGTGGGCGCGGGCTTGCAAGCCAAGGGCGATGCGCCGCTGCGCGGCTTTGCCGTGGCCGGAGCCGACAAGCAGTTTCACTGGGCCACGGCCACCTTGCAAGGCAATGCCGTGGTGGTGAGCAGCCCCGCCGTGGCGGCGCCCGTGGCCGTGCGCTACGATTGGGCCAACAACCCCGACGGCAACCTCTACAACCGGGAAGGCCTGCCGGCTGTCCCTTTCCGCACCGACACGTGGTAGCCCGTCCTCAGATGTATTCCCAACCACCTGGCTTCGGCGCTTTTGCACCACAGTAATTCTTGGCTGTTGCCAAAGAACTGCCGGCCTACATTCCAGTCTATCACCACGTGGCAAAGGAGGCTACTCGTCCGGCCTTTCCATTGAAAGCATCCAATTATGCACCTCCAAAACCGTTATCGGGACCCTGCGAATATGAGTGATTTTACGGCCGTGGCACCAGCTTCCTCGCCGGAAGTTGACGCACCCGACGCCCCAAGCGAGGACAAGGCAGAATACTTTGACAAGTACCAGAACCTATGGGGCTTGGACATGGGCGGCACCAAGATTGAAGGCGTGATTCTAAAATCGGCCCATGAGCCGGAAGTACTCTTCCGCGACCGGGTGCCCACCGAAGCCAGTCAGGGCTACGACCACATGCTGCGCCAGGTGCAGCGCCTGGTGGCGCGCATGGAGCGCGCCGCCGGCTACCGGCCCGACAAGCTGGGCATGGGCACGCCCGGCACCATGATTCCGCAGTCGGGCCTGATGAAGAATTGCAACACCACGGCCTTGAACGGCCGGGCGCTGAAAGCGGACCTGGAGCAGCTGCTGAATTTCTCCGTGGCCTTGGCCAACGACGCCAACTGCTTTGCCCTTTCGGAAACCCGCCTGGGCGTGGTGAAACGCGACTTTCCGCAGGCCAAAGTCGTGTTTGGCATCATCCTGGG
>DASVTG010000099.1:0-5208 GCA_036387695.1 Hymenobacter sp.
ACAACTTTAACGGCGCGGGGACGCGAACTACAGAGTCCCTGCCGGGCACGGTCGCGCTACTGCGCTACCGCCCTCCGAAACCGCTTTAAAAAGTCGCGACGGCCGTTCAACGGATGCCTTATGAGGCGAGGGGCAACTCCACAAACCCAGTGAACCGCTTCACCGCCGCGGCCAACTCGGCCGGCGAGGCCGCTAGCGGCGCAAAGGGACTCAGCGAGACCCCGACCGCCTTTTTCCCAAAAGTGCGCTTCCACGTGCCCACCACCTGCCCGCCGCGAACGATGACGGGCAGGAAAACGCCGTTGTTGCCCGGCACTATTTTTTGCGCGTGTTCGGCGGGCAGCACGTCGCTGCGGTCTTTGTAGCCCAGCAGGTATTCATCGAAGCCGGGCAGCAGGTAAGTGGCCGCCGTTTCCGTTGGGGGCAGCGCGGGCGTGCTTTGGGCCAGCCAATAGTCTTTATTTCCTTGTTTTTCGGCTACCAAACCGGCTTTGGCGCCTTCCAGGCCGGCTCGCGCATCGGCCAGGGTGATGCCGGCCCAGCCGGCAAAGTCCGGCACGGTGGCCGGGCCCCGGCTGGTGAAATACGTGCCGGCCAACTCGGTCAGGGCTTCTTCGCGGGCCAGCTCACGCGACGTGGGCACCCACTCGTCCAGCAGCACGAAAGCTTGTTCTTTGTCGCGCACGGGCCCCAGGCAGAGCACGCCTTGCTGCGCCAGATGCCACAGGATGTGGTAGCCGCGTTGGCCTTTAGGGTTGATGCCCGCATCAGTGAGCAGTTGCATCATCTGCGCCCGAACCAGCTGCTTTCCTCCCGCCAGGGCCGTTTGGAACAGGTCCCGGCACTTGTCCAGAATGGCGGTGTCTAGCTCCAATTGTTGGCGGCGCAGTTGGGAAGCGGCCAGAGGGCGCGCCGCCAGGTGTTGCAGCATCCACTTGGCGTTTTCGACCGCCACAAAATGGAGGGTGCCGCGCATGGGCCAGGTCCGCACAATTTTGCCGTCGGTAATGGCTTGCTCCACCTCCGCGCGGGTGGCAGCCCGGGTGCGTTGGCCAATGGCCCACAGCGCCTGCTGGTAATCCTGGGCCTGCAGCGCACCCAGGTGGTGCACTACTTCTTCGGGCCGGCTAAATAGCTGCCCGGCCACGCGTTGGCTCCCCAGGCGGAGGTGCGCTATGTGTTGACTATTCATCCATGCGAATTAATGAAGGCTGACCCGGTACGCAGCGGAGCGAATGAAAACAATTTGGGAAGTTATGCTTCCCAATTCGTCTATACTTGCGGCCCTACTTTCGTCCCACCCTCATGAAGAAACGAACCACCGGCTTCGGCCGCATGCTGCCCCTGGTTGCCCTGGCCGTGATTCCCCTGGCGGCTACCCGCCCGCCGGCACCGGCGGGGCCCGTCAAAGTCACCGTGCAGCAAGCCAGCGGCCGCTACCAGCTGCTGCGGGCCGGCAAGCCCTATTTCGTGCGGGGCGCCGGCGGCGGGCAGTTTCCCGACCGCGTGGCGGCCTATGGAGGCAACTCCATCCGCACCTGGAGCACCAGCGGCGCCGCCGAAGCCCTGAGTGCCGCCCGCGCCAACGGCCTCACCGTGATGCTGGGCCTGGACGTGGCCCGCGAGCGCCACGGCTTCAACTACGACGACCCCAAGGCCGTGGCCGAGCAGCTGGCCCGCCTGCGCACCGAGGTGCTGAAGTACAAGGACGACCCGGCCGTGCTGCTCTGGGGCATCGGCAACGAGCTGAACCTGGAATACAAAAACGCCAAGGTGTGGAATGCAGTGAACAACATCGCCAAGATGATTCACGAAGTAGACCCCAACCACCCCACCACGGTGCTGGCCGGCCTGGCGCCGCGCGAGGTGGCGCTCATCCAAGCGCAGTGCCCGGCCGTGGACCTCCTCTCCATCAACACCTACGCGGGCCTGGCCTCCATTCCCAAGCAGGTGCGGGCCACCGGCTGGACCGGTCCCTACCTGGTGGCCGAATGGGGGCCCACCGGCCACTGGGAAAGCCAGCAGCTGCCCTGGAAAGCGGCCGTGGAGGAAACCAGCAGCGAAAAAGCTGCCGTGTACCACAGCCGGTACTAGGTATCGGTGGCGCAGGACAAAACCCAGTGCCTGGGCACCTACGTGTTTTTGTGGGGCCAAAAGCAGGAGCGCACGCCCACCTGGTACGGCATCTTCACCGAAGACGGGCAGGAGTCGGAAGTGGTGGACGTGATGCAGTACCTGTGGAGCGGCAAGTGGCCTAAGAACCGCGCCCCGCACCTGGCCAGCCTGCGCCTCAACGGCAAACTGGCGCGCGACACCGTGTACGTAGCCGCTGGCCAGCGCTACCCCGCCGTGGCGGCCGTGACCGACCCCGACAACGACCCCGTTACTTACCGCTGGGAGCTGCTGCCCGAAAGCACCGACCTGAAAAGCGGCGGCGACCGCGAAAGCCGCCCGGCGGCCATTCCCGGCCTCGTAGCAAATGAAAGTGCGGGCAAGGCTGCCTTGCAAGCACCCGCACAGGCCGGCGCGTACCGCCTATTCGTGTACGCTTCCGATGGCCAGGGCAACGTGGCTACCGGCAATATTCCATTCTATGTGAAGGCCCAGTAGCAGTGCTGGCCGGTCACCGGCTCAGCAGACTGCGGTTTCGGTTTAGCGCCAACCGCCGCCCAAGGAGCGGTATAGGTTTACCACGGATTGCAGGCGCTGCAGCCGGTCGTTGGTGCCGCCCAGCTGGGCTTGCAGCAAGCTTTGGCGGGCCGTTATCACCTCGTTGTAGTTGGCGAAGCCGTAGCGCAGCAGCTCCTGCGAGTAGCTCACGGACTTTTCCAGCGCATCTATCTGGTAAGTGCGCACCTGGATTTTCTCCAGCGCCGTTTGATGCAGCGACAGGGCATCCGACACTTCCCGGCCCGCGTTGAGCAGCGTGCTCTGGAAGTTGAGGGCGGCTTCCTGCTGCTGCGCGCGGGCCACGGCCAGGCGCGTCCGGTTGAGGCGCTGGTTGAAAATGGGCTGTGCGAGCCCAACTCCAATGCTGTTGGCCAAGTAGTTGGGATTAAAGAAATTCGTCAGCGTCAGCGACGACAAGCCCAGCGTCCCCGTGAGGGTGAGCGCCGGGTAGAAGCTGGCGCGGGCCACATTGGTCAGCTCGAAGAAGGACCGGTAGTTCTGCTCGGCCTGCTGCACGTCGGGGCGGTTGGCCAATAGCTGGGCCGGCACGCCGGTTTGCAGCACGTCCACGGTGGTCTGGTTTTCCAGGTTGCCGCGGCGGATGGCGGCCGGGGGCACGGCCAGCAGGATGCTCAGGGCATTTTCGGTTTCGCGAACGTTCTGGCGCAGGTCCGGAATGGTGACTTCGGCGGCGTAGCGCTGGGCTTCGCTTTGCACCACGGCGGCTTCCGTCACGCGGGCGGCTACCTTCAGGGCGCGCATGGTTTGCACGGTGGTGTCCCAGTTCATCACCGTGTACCGGGTGATGGCCAGCTGCTGGTCAAGGGCCAGCAGCTGGTAATAATAGTTGGCAATGTCGGCGATGAGGCCGGTTTGCACGGCCCGCGCGCCGGCCTGCGACTCCAGTAAACTGGCTAGGTTGGCCCGGCGGTTGCTGCGCAGCCGGCCCCACACGTCCACCTCCCACGCCGAAGAAAGCCCCAGCTGGTACTGCGTGACGGTGCCTTGCTGGCCAAACGTTTGAGCCTGCGAAAACCGCGACCTGGTGGCCCCGGTGTTGGCGTTCAGAGTAGGGAAGAGGACGGCGCGGCTTTGCAGGTAGTAGGCTTCGGCTTGCTGAATGCGGGTGTAGGCCACTTGCAGGTCCAGGTTGCGGGCAATGCCCTGGCTGATGAGCCGCTGCAGCGTGGTGTCGGTGAAGAGCTGCTGCCAGCGCAGGTGGGCCAGGGTGGTGGTGTCGGTGGTGGTGACGTCGCGGTAGAGGTTGGCGGTTCGGGCTTCGGGCCGCTGGTAGGGCCTGATGATGTTGCACGAGGCCGCCAGCACGCCCGTTAGCAAGGCCAAAAGCAGGAGCCGCCATGTTCTATTCTTCATAATCTCCTTAGGGTTTACGCCGGGCAAGGCTGCTGCGGGGCTTCAGGCAGCCGGGGCGGGTTCGGGCTGACGGGATTTGTCTGCTTTTTCAGTCAGGGGCTCTTTGGGTTTGCCACTAATTCGCTCCTGCAAGCCCTGGAAAACGACGTACAACACCGGAATTACGAACACGCCAATGAGCGTGCCGATGAGCATGCCGCCCACCGCGCCCGTCCCAATGGAGCGGTTGCCGGTGGCGCCGGCCCCCTGCGCCACCATCAGCGGCACCAAACCCAGGATAAAGGCGAACGACGTCATCAGGATAGGCCGCAGGCGGGCCTGGGCGCCTTCCAGCGCCGCCTGCACCAGCGGCATGCCGTGGCGCCGGCGCTCCACGGCAAACTCCACGATGAGGATGGCGTTTTTGGCCAGCAGGCCGATGAGCATAATCAGGGTGATTTGCAGGTAGATGTTGTTGGTGATGCCGAACAGGCTGGCAAAAATGAACGCCCCAGCCAGGCCAATGGGCAGCGACAAGAGCACCGCAAAGGGCAGAATGTAGCTCTCGTACTGCGCGCTGAGCAGCAGGTACACAAAGACCAGAACCAGCCCGAAAACCAGCACCGTTTGGCCACCAGCTGATATTTCCTCCCGCGTCATGCCCGAAAACTCGTAGCCGTAGCCCGCGGGCAAGGTTTGCGTCGCCACTTCCTGAATGGCCCGGATGGCGTCGCCGGAGCTGTAGCCAGCTTTGGGGTTGCCGGTGACGCTGATGGAAGTGAACAGGTTGAAGCGGGAGATGGACTGCGGCCCGTACACCCGCGTCAGGGTGATGAATTCGGTGATGGGCGCCATCACGCCGTTGGCGTTGCGCACAAAGATGTTGTTCAGGCTTTCGGGGTTGGCGCGGAAGGAGGCCTCGGCCTGGTACATCACCCGGAACTGCTTGCCAAACTGGTTGAAGTTGGAGGCGTACACGCCGCCGTAGTAGCCCTGCATGGTGCTCAGAACGTCGTTGATGGACAAGCCGGCGGCTTTGGTCTTGGCCACGTTCACCTCAATCTGATACTGCGGAAAGTTGACGTTGAAAGACGTGGACGCAAACTGGATTTCGGGCCGCTGGCTGAGCGCGGCCAGGAAGTCGTTGCCCACCTTGGAGAAGATGGCAATGTCGCGCCCGCTCTT
>DASVTG010000100.1:0-7352 GCA_036387695.1 Hymenobacter sp.
AGCAGAGCGCCAGCGTGCTTTCGGCGGGCATGCCCACCAGCCAGGGCAGCCAGTACTTGGGCATTTTCTGTTGAGCCATCATGTCCCAGGGATGCACAAACACGCAGGCTCCCAGCGCTTCGGCGGCGGCAAACACTTCGAATAATTCCGGCTGGTCGAGGTTCCAGTCGTTGACGTGCGAGCCAATCTGCACGCCGGCCAAGCCGATTTTCATGCAGCGCTCTAGTTCCCGAATGGCCAGCTTGGGCGCCTGCATGGGCAGGGTGCCCAGGCCCACGTAGCGGGTGGGATAGCGGCGCACTACGTCGGCGATGTGGTCATTAAGCAGCTGGCTCAGGTCGAGGCAGTCGAGCGGCTGAGCCCAGTAGCTGAACATCACCGGTACGGTGCTCAGCACTTGCACCTGCACGCCAAACTGGTCGTATTCGCGCATGCGCACGGCGGGGTCCCAGCAGTTGTCCTGCACCTCGCGGAAAAACTTGTCGTCCTGCATCATGCGGGCGCAACAAGGCTTGTGGTGCTCTAGTCGAATGAACCCCCCATAGCCGTAGCGCTCCGCTAAATCGGGCCAGCGCTCGGGCAAAATGTGGGTGTGAATGTCTATGCTCAGCAAGGGGTGGGGCAGCAAGATGAGGATGACAGAACCTTAAGCGGGCAACGGAGCGGGCGGCTGCATCACGGTGCCGCAGTTCTGGCAGGTGCGCTTGGCCTCGTCCTGCCAGAAGGCGTTCATGATGGGCGGTAGCTGGGCCACGATGTCGGTGATGACGGCGAATTCTTCGTGGAGCTTGTGGCCGCAGTTTTCGCAGTACCACTGGAAGCCGTCCAGCTCCTCGGCCTCGCGGTAGCGCTCCAGCACCAGGCCCACGGTGCCGGCCGGGCGGCGCGGCGAGTGCGGCACGTTGGGCGGCAGCAGAAACATTTCGCCGGGCCCGATGGTGATGTCGACCGGCTGCCCGTCTTCGATGATTTTCACGGTCATCGTGCCCTCAATTTGCCAGAACAGCTCCTCGCCGGCGTCCACGTGGTAGTCTTTGCGGGCGTTGGGGCCGCCCACCACCATCACAATAAAGTCTTTGTTATCCTTGAACACCTGCTGGTTACCCACCGGGGGCTTCAGCAAATGGCGGTGTTCGTCTATCCACTTTTGGAAGTTGAAAGGGCGGGTGATGGGCATGGCGTCAAACGGTTGAGGTGAAAGAAGCGGCAGATACATAACGTCGCTGCCGCCAAAAAATCGGAGCAGCGCAATCTAGGCCACCCACTCGTGCGCCAAGAAGCGCATCAGCAGGCGGAAAAGCAGCCCCGTCCCGACCAACACGGTAGGCAACAAAACCCACCGGCGCACCAGCGGGGACTGATGAGCATTGAGCAGCCACAGCAATACCGCTGCGCTGACAAGGGTGTACCCCAGCACGCTACGAATGTGGGTGTGGGCCCCAAACAATACCAGCCACGCTACTTCCATAAGCCCGAACAGCGCCAGAAGCTGACGGCCCGATAGCCGAACCCGACTCAGAAATTCAGCCAGCAGCAGCAAGAAATAAGGCGTGGCGTAAATGTAACGGCTCAGGCTTACCAGCACGCCTCCCCGGGTGGCCAAGGTGATAAACGTGACCCCGCCCACGTAAGCCATCGCGAATATGACTGGCTGGGCCGCCGCAGGCAGCATCTGGCGCCAGTGGCGCCAGGCCAGCCAAGCCAAGCTCAAGGCGCACCCCATGCCAATCAAAAAGGCTGGGGCTTCGAAACGGGTAGGAAAGGAGCCGCCCCAATTTCGCAGGGGCAGCGTGGGCCATTGCAGATGATTGTCCCAAAACCGCTGAGCCGCAAATACCGCAAACCAATTCCCGGTGTATGCACGGTGTACGAACATGCTGATGCCCAGGCCCAGTAGAGTAGCCGCTGTGGCTGCCAGTACCACCCCAACGTGCCGGCGGCGGGGAGGGTGAGCCAGCAGAAACGTAGCGGCCACCGCCGGCAGCATCACCATCGCGGCCGTGCGGCACGTACAGCTCAAGAGCAGGCCCAAGCAATACAACCACGGAAGCTGGCGGCGCAGCCCAAGCAGCAACGCCGTGCCGCTGGCAAAGAACACGGCCTCCGTAAAAGGCAGGGCCATAAACATAAGCGACGGCACACTGAGCAGCACCAACTGCGTACGCTGGGGCCATTGAAACTGCCAGGCCAGCGCGGCAAAGCTCACCGCGAACAAGGCCAGATTCAACAGCCCCATTGCCACTGGCGAGACGTTGAGCAAACGCCACAAGAAGGGGAAAAGGGGGAAAAACGCCGTACGCATTTCATCGTAGCCATGCAGGCGGATGAAGAGGTAATGTTCCGCATCCCAATTGCTGAAGGCGCTTTGCGTCAAATGCCAGCTGTCGGGAAACAAGGCACTCAGGGCCAACACAGTTCCAACCAGCAAGCTGCACCAAGCCACTACGCCTCCCAGGCATTGCCCAAAAGTGAACGGTAAGCGTGTTTCTTCCGGATGAAGCAGAGGTGCCGAAATGGGGAGAGTAGAAAGCATTAGAACAATTTGTAGCGGTAGAGCCGCGGGCCGGCAGTGGTTGCGCGCGTTGGGATTTCTCCTGCAATTGGGCTGGGCGCGAATTGGAGCGCCAATTTCGCACTTTTACACGCTAGTTGCCCGATGCCCGCAGGGCCGGCCCATTCTTTCTTCCTACCCCGCTGGTTTCTGCATGCTGACGGCAACAGACCTTGCTTCATACTGCGCCCTGGTAAGCGGCTCCCCCAAGGCATCGGCTGCGCCGTCAGCTTGCCACTAGGAGTGCCTGCGCGAAAAATTGATAGGCCAATGGGCGGCTTTCGGGGCTACCCATACGCAGATTAAGTTTTTAGAATGAAGCAAAAACGCTCCGGCAATTAATGCTGGGGCGTTTTGCAAATGTCTTGCCTTATTGATAGCGTAGGCTTTTCTGGTACTATGATTTTAAACAAGTCTCTGATGGTAAACCTGTCGGCCATTGGAAGGCCTGAGTAAATGGAGACCAGGGGCAAGAGGCCCTGCGCTATGGGGTGAATATGGACAATGACTGCTGCCTGTTCCCTGCTTTCAAAAACCTATTTATCCCACGGGCTTACTTTTGCGGCTTGCCTTAGTGATTATTCTATTGCTGCTTAGGAAATACCGGTCAGCGAGCAACGAGGTAAGCACTTGCTTTTCTATGTCCGTACGCCTGCCCACTTCCCCGGCCCGACAGCCCCACCCGGTTCCAGACCCAACTAAGTGGTGGCGTATGGCCGCCTATCTTTTTCTTGGCTTGGGCCTGCTGCTTCGGGTAGTTGTCTGGTGGCAGCAGCGCTCCATTGTGTTGGACGAGGCCAACCTTATTCGCAACTACGTGGAGCGCAGCTACGGTCAGTTGTTTCACAGCTTGGATTACGAACAATACGCCCCGCCATTGTTTTCCGTGGCGGTCAAAGCCTGCATCCAAGCTTTTGGCAACAACGAATTATCAGTGCGCCTGTTTCCGTTGCTGTGCAGCATGGCCACGTTGGTTCTTTTCCGGCGCTTGGCCCAGCGGTGGTTGCCGGCGCCATTCGCGTGCTTGGCCCTCGCCTTCGTGGCCTTTGGGGCTGTGTTCATAGATTATGCGACCGAGTGCAAGCAGTACGCCACCGACGGTTTCGTGGCGCTGGGGCTCCTGGAGGTGGCGCACGCGGCCGGTGGGCGCCGCCTCACCACTCCCTGGGCCCTGGCGTTGACCGGACTGGGCGCGGTGGCCGTGTGGCTGTCCATGCCGGCCGTGTTCGTTCTGGCCGGCATTGGCTTCGGGTGGCTTGCCCGCAGCATTCGCGCTCAGGACCGTCAGACCACGGTTCGGCTATTCCTCGTGGGGGCGGGGTGGGCCGCGAGCTTCTTGGTGTATTTCTTCTTGCTGCTCAAGGCCAGCACCCAGCTCTCGAACCTGCAGACCTTTCACCGCGAGCATTTCCTGGCGTTCCCTCCCCGGTCGTTGGAGGAATTGCGCCTTTTGCTCCGGCAGCTCCAATTAATTGCGGACCGAGCCATTGGCAAAACGGTGCTGGCGCTGGTTCTGGCCACAGTAGGATTTGCACTGGGAGTCTGGCAGGCCATAAAGCGCCGCGAGGAGCCGTTCTGGTTTTTCTTCTTCCCCATCGCCGCGTGTCTGACCGCTTCGGCCATGCACTACTACTCGCTCATTCCGCGCCTCACCTTGTTTTTCCTTCCGTTGGTTGTGGTGCTAGTTTTTCAGGGGTTGGCCCAGATTACTGCCGCGCGCCTCCCGCGGGTGGTGGTACTTGGTCTGACTGTGGCCGTGCTGGCCAACCAACAGCAACTTCGGCACCTGTTTACGCCGTTTTACGGTGATTATGCCGAGGTTCGCTCGGGCCTTGAGTACATCGCGGGCCACCAACGGCCGGGGGATGTGGTGTTCCTGAATTATAACGTTTCGCCCATCGGGCGCTACTACCTTCATCACCGCACCCCCGCTATTCGGCTGAATGCTGTGGTACTGCAGCCATTGCCGCCGGCCAGCTTAACTGACTTATCCGCCCTCATTCCTGCCGACCTGCAACGGTTGCGTGGCCAGGGTGTCGGCCGCGTGTGGTTGCTATACGACCGCCGCGACGAGTCATTCAGCGCCATGGCCGCTTCACAGGGTCGCATCATTCAGCGCGCTGATTTTGAACGAGGCTACGTTTTGCTGTTGGCCTTTTCACCTAGTGCCGCCTTATAAAGTATCTACATGACAATTGCATAGGGTGAAAAGGCCGTTAGCGCCTAGTGCCGGCTGACCGTAGGTTACGTTTCGGCGGTTCTCGGCTGCGCCTCCTTTTGGCGGGTATTCAATGGAAGACCGTTGCGTTACTTTGCCGCTCGCTTCACCCCCCAAGCATGGACCTTCACCCTTACCGCGCCCTGGTGGGCGGCTCTACTCAAGGCATTGGCCGCGCCGTGGCCCATCTTCTGGCCGAACGTGGCTGCGCCGTCACGTTGCTGGCCCGCAACGAAGAGCGCCTGCGCGAAGTGGCCGCAGCCCTGCCCACTCCCGGCCACGCCCGCCACAACTACTTGGTGGCTGATTTCGACGACCCCAGCCGGCTCGAAACCGTGGTGCAAGGCTACCTGGCCGAGCATCCCGAAGGCTTCCACATCTTGGTGAACAACACCGGCGGCCCTCCCGGTGGTCCGTTGCTCGACGCTCCCGTCGATGCGCTGCGCATGGCTTTTAACCAGCACGTTGTGTGCAATCACCTGCTGGCACAGGCGGTGGTGCCGGGCATGCAAGCGGCCGGGTTTGGGCGCATCATCAACATCATCAGCACCTCCGTCAAAATTCCGCTGCCGGGCCTGGGCGTGAGCAACACCATTCGCGGGGCCGTGGCCAGCTGGGCCAAAACCCTGGCCAACGAGCTGGGCCCGCTGGGCATCACGGTGAACAACGTGCTGCCCGGCGCCACCCTCACCCAGCGCCACCACTCGTTGGTAGAGAAAAAAGCCGCCCAAACCAACCAATCCACCGAAGCCATCGAAGCCGACATGCGGAAACTGATTCCGGCCCGGCGCTTCGGGCTGCCCGAAGAAGTAGCCGCCGCCGTGGCCTTTCTGGCTTCGCCCGCGGCGGGTTACATCAACGGCACCAGCGTGCCCGTGGACGGCGGCCGGACGGGCAGCTTGTGACGCCTGCGGCTTAAGCAATGAAGAATGAACAATGAGCAATGAACAATGAGCAATCCTCATCGAAGCCGTTTACAGGCTGGCGTTGCGCAGTCGGCCAGCGGGGAATTGCTCATTGCTCATTGTTCATTGCTCATTCCTCATTAAGCGCAGCGTTTACCTTTGCGGCTCCCCTGCCTCGCCCAGCAATTTTCTACTTGTGGTAAAATTCGACACGCTTTCCATCGTCATCCCGGTTTATAACGAAGCGCGCACCATCCACCAAATCCTGGATTTGCTGCGCGGCTTGACGCTGGTGAACCACATCGGCAAGGAAATCATCCTCGTCAACGACTGCTCTACCGACGCCTCGGCCGATACCATTCGGGCCTACGCCGCCCGCCATCCCGAAATGGGCCTGCGCCTGCTGGAGCACGCCGTGAACCAGGGCAAAGGCGCGGCGTTGCACACCGGCATCCGGGAGGCCACCGGCGACTACGTCATCATCCAAGACGCGGACTTAGAGTACGACCCCGAAGAATACAACCTGCTCATCAAGCCCATCCTGAAAGGCTTTGCCGACGTCGTGTTTGGCTCCCGCTTTATGGGCGGCAACCCGCACCGCATCCTGTTCTTCTGGCACAGCATCGGCAACTACTGGCTCACGCTGTTGTCGAACATGGTGACCGACCTGAACCTGACCGACATGGAAACGTGCTACAAGCTGTTTCGGCGCGACATCATCCAGGGCCTCAAACTCGAAGAAAACCGCTTTGGGTTTGAGCCCGAAGTCACCGCCAAAGTGGCCCGGGTGAAGGACGTGCGCATCTACGAGGTGGGCATCAGCTACTACGGCCGCACCTACGCCGAGGGCAAGAAAATCGGCTGGCGCGACGGCTTTCGGGCCATCTATTGCATCCTCAAATACGGCCTGCTGGGGCAATAACGCCTGCGGCTTAGTGAGCCATTGTCAATGAGCAATGAGCAATGAGCAATGAGCAATGAGCAATGAACAATGAACAATGAACAATGAACAATGAACAATGAACAATGAACAATGAACAATGAGATGTTTTAGCAGGCCCACCTTATTGCTTATTGTTCATTGCTCATTGTTCATTTTGCCGCAGGCGAAGTACCGTCACGCTTAGGTCGTCAATGTAGAGCGTTTTGGTTGACTGGTCGTTGCGAACGTACACCGCCAACTGGTCGCCGGGCTGCGCGTCTTCCGGGATTTGAGAAGCGAAGGCCACGGTGTCCCACACGCCGGCGGTACCGCCGTACACGGTGCTAGGCGGCCCCACTTTGTTGGTGATGCGCACCGACTGCCACTTGAGCGGCTCGCCGCTGCGCTGCCATTCAATAACCAGCCCCGGCATTTGGTTGATGTTGTTCTCCTTGTCGGGAAAAAAGGCCTTCACGCTAGCCTGCACCCACTCGCCGGGTGCGGCGGGCAGGCTGCCCAGCGTGGAGCGAAACGCCGGACTGTACTGGGCTTGGCCATCGAGGCGGAACACGGGTGCGGCCCCCATAGGAGCTTGCTCAGCGGTGTAGCCCGGCCCGGTGCCCTGGCTGAACGTGTCAACAAACAACGGCTTGCTGGCCATTGCCGTAGACGGCGGGTCGGCCTCGTTCGTGTCAAATTTGGCGATAATGTCCTTGGTTAGCTGCGTCTTGCCCAGGATGCCCAGGTAGTAGCGTC
>DASVTG010000101.1:0-8212 GCA_036387695.1 Hymenobacter sp.
CTCACCAGTTCACCACCTCACACCTCACCATTTCACCCCTCACTACTTCGGCACGAAGCGGTACAGCGCCAGCCCAATGACCGTGAACACGCCGCTCGGTATCCAGGCGGCGAGCAGGGGCGGGAGGCTGCCGACTTGCGCCAAGTTGCGGCTCAGCATCACGAAAATGATGAACACGAACGCCAGCACAAATCCCAACGCAATTTGTCCGCCCACCCCGGCCCGCGACTTTCGCGCGCTGAGAATGACGCCAATCAACGTGAGAATAACGATGGCGAAGGGGTAAGAATACCGCTCGTATTTCTCGCTCAGGTACAGCTGGGTGTCGTCGGCGCCGCGCTCAATCTTGGTGCGGATGTAGGCGTTCAGTTCGGGCAGCGTGAGGGTTTCGGCCAGGCGGTAGGTGCTGGCGAAGTCCTTCGGATACAGATTAAGCGTGGTGTCGCGGGCCGGAATGGTTTGCAGGCGTTCGTCCTGCGGCCCGTGGAAGGTGCGCACCAATTGCGGCGACAAATGCCACGCCTGCTTGGTCGAATCCCAATTAATGGCGTCGGCCGTGAGCCGGCGGCGCAGCACCGTGCCGTCGATGGTTTCGAGCGCAAAGCGAAAGCCCGTGTTGTTCAGGTTGTCGTAGCTCTCCATGTACACGTAGCTGCGCGGCCCAATCTTGATGTGCACGTTGCGCCCCTGAAACCGAAACGGCCGCTTGATGTAGGCTTTCTCAAACGACACCCGCGACTTATTGCCCAGCGGCAGCACCCAGCCAATCAGCCCGAATATCAGCAGGCCCACCACCGTGCCCCCCATGGCGTAAGGCACCATCAGCCGCCGAAAGCTCACTCCACTCGCCAGAATGGCCACAATTTCCGTGCGGGCCGCCAATTGCGCCGTCACAAACACCACGGCAATAAAAATGGTAATGGGCGAAAGCAGGTTGGCAAAATAGGGGAACAGGTAAATGTAGTAGCCAAAAATAATTTGCCCCATCGACAAATTATGCTGAATAAAATCGTCGTTTTTCTCGGTGAAATCAATGACGCAAATAACCGACACGAGAATGACCACCGAGAAGAAAAACGCGGCGAGAAACTTCTTGATGATGTATTTGTCGAGGATATTCATTCTTTATCAATGAGCAATGAACAATTAATAATGAGCAATTCATAACAGCACTGTTCATTGCTAATTATTAATTGTTCATTGGTTTACAGCCTCGTCATTACCTGCTTCACCATTCGGTCTTTCCAGGGGCCAAACGTGCCGGCCACGATTTGCTTGCGCGCCTCTTTCACCAGCCACAGATAAAAAGCCAGGTTGTGGGCCGATGCAATTTGCGGGCCCAACATTTCCTGGCTCTGAAACAAATGCCGCATGTACGCCCGCGAGTAAAACGTGCTGGCCGGCCCGCTCAGTTCAGCGTCGATGGGGGAGAAGTCGGTGGCCCACTTCAGGTTGGTCACGTTCATGATGCCCTGCGTGGTGAACAGCATGCCGTTGCGGGCGTTGCGGGTCGGCATCACGCAGTCGAACATGTCCACGCCTAGCGCAATGTTTTCCAAGATGTTGGCCGGCGTGCCCACGCCCATGAGGTAGCGCGGCTTGTCTTTGGGCAAGATGTCGCACACCAGCTCGGTCATTTCGTACATCAGCTCGGCCGGCTCGCCCACGCTCAGGCCGCCAATGGCATTGCCCTCGCGCCCCTGGGCCGCAATAAACTCCGCCGACTTGATGCGCAAATCCTTGAACGTGCTGCCCTGCACAATCGGGAAAAGCGCCTGCTGGTAGCCATACAGCCCTTCGGTGCTGTCGAAACGCTGGATGCAGCGTTGCAGCCAGCGGTGCGTCATGTCCAGAGAGCGGGCGGCGTAATCGTACTCGCAGGGCCAGGGCGTGCACTCGTCAAACGCCATGATGATGTCGGCCCCGATGACGCGCTGAATGTCCATCACGCCCTCCGGCGAGAACAAATGCTGGCTGCCGTCGATGTGCGAGCGGAATCTGACGCCCTCTTCCTTGATTTTGCGGGTGTTGTTGAGCGAATACACCTGGTACCCGCCGCTGTCGGTGAGAATGGGCCGGTCCCAGCCATTGAACTGGTGCAGGCCGCCGGCCGCGCGCAGCACATCCAGGCCCGGGCGTAGGTAGAGGTGGTAGGTATTGCCGAGGATAATTTGGGCGTTGATGTCCGCCTTTAAGGTTTGCTGCGACACCGCTTTCACGGTGCCCGCCGTGCCCACCGGCATAAAAATGGGCGTTTCAATGGCCCCGTGGCCGGTCTGAATCAGCCCGGCGCGGGCTTTGGTGCCAGGGTCGTTGGCGAGAAGGTCGAAGGTCATGTAGAGAAGACGTAGCGCGGTAGCGCGAACTTTGTTGTTCGCGTCCCCAAACGATACCCGAACGGCTTAAACGGCGCGGGGACGCGAACCACAAAGTTCGCGCTACGGCCACAAAGATACCCTGCCCCGCGCCCCGTACTTTTGTCGGCTCATTCCCGTTGCCGCTCCGTTGCACCTCACAGTACCCACTTCCCCGTTTTTCTGGCTTTTGCTTGCGAGCGTGCTGGTGCAGCTGTTCTACGCGGCGTACTTCTTCTGGCCTTTCGCCCGCCGGCCCCTGGAGGCGCCCGCCGACGCGCCCGGACCCGACAACGAGCCCGTCTCCATCGTCGTCTGCGCCCGCAACGAACTCGACAACCTGCGGCGCCTGCTGCCGCTGCTGCTCCAGCAGGATTATCCGGCCGGTTTTGAAATAATTCTCATCGACGACCGCAGCGATGACGAAACCTACCTCTACGCCCAGCAGCTGGCCCAGTACCACCACGACCGGGTGCGCGTGGTGAGCGTGGCCAGCACGCCCCGGGGTTTTGCTCCCAAGAAATTTGCGTTGATTCTCGGCATCAAAACCGCCCGCCACGCCCGCCTGCTCTTCACCGACGCCGACTGTGTGCCGGCCACTAACCAGTGGCTGCGCCTCATGCAACGCGGCTTTGCCCAAACCTCCGAGCACGCGCCTGCCGACGTGGTGGTGGGCTTTTCGGCCTATGCCGAAGCGCCGGGTTTTTTGAATAAGCTTATTCGCTACGAAACGTTGCTCACTGCCGCCCAATACCTAAGCTTTGCCTGGCGTGGCCGGGCCTACATGGGCGTGGGCCGCAACCTGGCGTATTCGCGTCATTGCTTTTCGGTCACGAAGGGCTTTGCCTCACACATTCGCCAGCTCAGCGGCGACGATGACTTGCTGGTGCAGGACGCCGTGCGCCACGGCCTGCGCGTGGCCGTGGTGGCCGACCCGCCGGCCCACACCCTCAGCGAACCCGCGGCCACGTGGGCCGTATGGTGGCACCAAAAACGTCGTCATTTATCGGCCGGCCGGTCTTACCGTTTGGCCGACCGGTTGCGGGTTGGCACGTTCGTCCTGGCCAACGTGTTATACTACCTTGCTACCGTTCTGCTAGTATTTTCCCCAAACAATTGGGTACCTTTGGCGGTGGTATGGGCCCTCCGAACTTTGTTTGTGAGCGCCGTGTATGCCCGCCTGAGCCGGCGCCTTCACCAGCCCGTAATCGTCGGGTTGCTGCCCGTGCTCGACGTGGTTTATTTTTTCCAATACCTTGCCCTGGGAATCTCGCTGTTCCTCAATCGCACCCTTCGATGGAAGTAAACAACCAAGACATTCAAAAGCAGTTTTCAGCCAAAGCCAAGCACGACTTCAAGCTGATTCGCGCCGCCGTGGACCACGGCGACGAGAAGGCCTACGCCGAGCTAATGCACATCTACAAGAAGCCCGTGTACCACGTGGTGCTGAAAATGGTGCGCAACCAGGACGACGCCGAAGACCTCACCATCGAGGCGTTTGCCAAGGCTTTCCGCAACCTGCACAAGTTCAACCCAGAGTATGCGTTCAGCACCTGGTTGTTCCGCATTGCCACCAACAACTGCATTGATTTTATCCGCAAGAATAAGATTAAAACCATGTCGATTGACTCCGCCATCAAAGTGGACAACGGCGACGAAATCACCATCGATTTCCGCGACAACGACCTGAACCCGGCCGAGCACGCCGTGCGCAACCAGAAAATCGAAATCATGCGCCACGTCGTGTCGCGCCTGCCCGATAAGTACCAGCGCCTCGTATCGCTGCGCTATTTCGACGAGCTCAGCTACGAGGAAATCGCCACCGAGCTCAAAGCCCCGCTCGGCACCGTGAAAGCCCAGCTGCACCGCGCCCGCGAGCTGCTCTACGACATGGTGAAGCACACCAAGCAGATTATCTAATCGCAAAAAAGCCCCAGCACAAGTCGGGGCTTTTTTTATAGATAATACTCTTGCCGTTATTCTTCTGACGAACGCACGTCACGTGGGTCGGGGCGGTGTTCGAGCAAGTCGGCAGGCTGGCAGTCCAGCGCTTGGCAAATAGCCGCTAGAGTGCTAAAACGCACGGCTTTGGCTTTGCCACTTTTTAAGATGGAAAGGTTAGCCAAAGTAATGCCCACGGTTTCGGCCAAAGCGCTAAGCGTCATTTTACGCCGGGCCAGCATCACGTCAAGGTTCACGATGATGGGCATCAGATAACGAGTTCGGCCTCTTGGCTCAGTTCGACGCCGCGCTGGTACACGGCCGCAATTACGCTCAACATAACGCCGACCGTGAAATCGGGGAGAGAGTCTTCGGTATTCAAACGCACGTAGTGGCTTAGGGGCTCGGCAAGGTCCAAGCCGTAAAATTCGGGAAGCAGCGCCCGTACGGCGGCGTACGATGCATACTGGGCCATGACCAGCCCCATTACCAGCAGCCCTAGCATGCCCAAACGCCGCGCGTTAGCTTGCGTAAACGGCATGCTGGGGCTTATATCGAAAAGCAGCTTCCACAGCAGCCAGCTTCCCACGCACAAAAATAGTATCCACGACAGTGAGAAGCTTTTGTCGGAAGCACCGAGGTGCAGCAGGACCACCCGTTTCCACGGACTCGGCTCGTTATACCGCAGCACAGGAGTTTCAGGGTCGGCCGTCAGCTCAAACCCAGCCCTGTTGGGCTGCATGGTAGGGAGAGGAATGCTAGTGGAGCGGTGCCGTTGCCGTTGCTGAGAAGCCCCGTCTTTCCAGCCGGCTTTCGCCTCATTGAGGGCCTTAAACAGGTTGGGAACCGGCGCACGCAGGCGCAGTATCACCTCCGTACCGCCAGTAGCCGCGTCCCACGTCAAACCAATTAGCTCGCATGTTGACATAAACGCGACGAAGAGAGCAAACCCAACCACCACCCGGCTGAGGACCAATGAATATTTAAAAGGTGAAATGGTCATAGAAAACTCAGTTTGAAATTATGCTTGCAAACCTAGCGTATATTTATTGATAAACAGTAAATAATGTATGGTAATAGGTAAAAATATATCGAATTAAGACATTCAGCTTTATTATGAGCCCAGCCAACTAAGGCAAAGCGTGTTTCTCAAACTGTGGTCAGTCGCGGCCATGAAGCGCGCTGCGGAGTGCTGCCAACGTGCACCTTTGTATCCATGAACCTCCTGCAGCGCTACTTCCCCGAACTCACCGCCAAGCAACTCCAGCTGTTCCAGCAACTAGAAACCGAATTTCGAGCCACCAACGAAGCCATTAACCTCGTGTCGCGCCCCGACATGGACAACTTTGTGGAGCGCCACGTGCTGCATTCGCTGGGCATTGCCAAAGTTGTTGCGTTCCCCAAGGGAAGCGCCGTGCTCGACGTGGGCACCGGCGGCGGACTGCCCGGCTTGCCCCTGGCCATCATGTTTCCGGAAGTGCAGTTTCACCTGGTCGACAGCATCGGCAAGAAGATTCGCGCCGTGCAGTTCATGGCCGCTGCCCTGGGCCTCGACAACGTGACCGCCGAGCAAACCCGCGCCGAGCAGGTGCGCCAGAAGTTCGATTTTGTGGTAAGCCGGGCCGTAGCGCGCCTGGCCACCTTCCATCCCTGGATAGCCAACCGTTTCAAGCCCCAAGGCGCGCCTGGCAGTGGCCTCTACTACTTAAAGGGCGGTGACTTAACCGAGGAAATAGCCGAGTCAGGCCTCAAAGCCAGGGTGACCAACCTAAGCGACTATTTCCAGGAAGAATTCTACGAGACGAAAAAGGTCGTCTTTGTAGCCGCGTAGGAACGCGCCACGGCGCGTTCGGTACCAAAACTGGTCATCAACTGCACGCATGAGAACGGTGATGCTGCCCGCATCCAGTAGCACGCCCCTTTGCCCGCTCGCCGAATGCGCCGTGGCGCGTTCCTACGCCGGTACCTCAGCCGTCAGAAACTCCACGGCCCGCCTTTCCGAATAATATTCGCCATTGCTTTCGGCAAAGCCCACGTGGCCCCCGTCGGGTGGCGTTTCCAGGAACACAAACGAGGAGCGCGCCGCCAGGTCCCGCGGAAAGCAGGAAGCTGGCAGAAATGGGTCATTCTGCGCGTTCACCAAGAGCGTGGGCACCTGAATGCCGTCCAGGTAGCGCCCCGAGCTGGCGTATTGGTAGTAGGCGTCCGCCGAATCAAAGCCGTGCATGGGGGCGGTGTACCGGCTGTCAAATTCCTCAAAATTGCGAAGTTCCTCGATGCCGGACAAGTCAATTCGGCCCGGCAGCAGCTCGGCTTTGGCCCGCACCTTCAGGCGCAGGGACTTCAAGAAGCGCCGCATGTAAACCTGGTTTTGCAGCCGGCCAATGTGGACGGAACTGGCCCGCAAATCGGTGGGCACTGAAAACACGGCCGCCCGCTGCACCTCTGCAGGTACCCGCGATGCGTCTTCGCCCAAGTACTTCAGGGTCACGTTGCCGCCGGCGCTGAAGCCCACCAAGTACACCCGCCGGTAGCGCCCGGTGGCCAGCGCGTGGCGCAGCACCAGGTCCAAGTCGTCGGTGTCGCCGAGGTGGTAGGAGCGAAGCAGGCGGTTCATTTCGCCGCCGCAGCTGCGGTAGTTCCAGGCCAGCGCGTCGAGGCCCGCGCGGTTGAGGGCGCGCACCATGCCCCGCACGTAAGGCCGCGAGGCATCGCCTTCGAGGCCGTGCGATACGACGGCCAAGCTGTCGGTAGGCCGCACTTCGGGCAGGCGGCCCCAGTCCAGGTTCAGAAAATCACCGTCGGACAGCTCCACTCGCTCGCGCTGGTAAGCCACGTCGGCCACGGTGCGCCAAAGGCTGGGCACAATGGTCTGCAAATGGCCGTTGAACAAGTAAAACGGCGGATGGTAAGGGGATTTGGATACGAGGGGCATGGCGCGGGTAATGGAAACAGGTGAGCTGCGCTATGGGTGGGACGAGGAGGTAGTAAAGTTCGCACATAATCGGCATGCATACTAATTTGGCCGCAAGCAGACAGCTTTTTCGTAGCCAAAGCGACTTTGCCTCAATATTTTTGCCAACTTGGTTTGAAAATGCCGGGCGGTTTCGTACCTTTGCCCTCCCAAACACAGAACTCAAGCATAACGCTCCTATATATTTCCTGCTCATGGCAAACCATAAGTCGGCCCTCAAACGCATCCGTAGCAACGAAGCCAAGCGCGTGTTGAACCGTTACCAGCATAAATCCACTCGCACGGCCATCAAGCGCCTGCGCGAAGCCACCGACAAAACGGCCGCTCAGGAGTTGCTGAAGAAGGTGTCGTCGATGTTGGACCGTTTGGCCAAGAAGAACATCATCCACAAAAACAAAGCTGCTAACAACAAAAGCAAGCTGACAAAGCTCGTTAACGCGCTCTAAGTGCGACTACGAGTTTAGCGAGGCCAGGCTGCGCCGCCCCAAGGCCTGGTCTCGCGCTCTACACAGAAGCCCCACTCGTCAACGAGCGGGGCTTCTTGCGTTTGGCCTGTCTATGCCCAATCCTGTAGCTCAAGCGAACAGGCCTGCCGAAGCTTACACACAAAAAGGCTCCATTCGTGTACGAATGGAGCCTTTTTCGGTCGGTAAAAATCCGTTACAATCCAAGCGCGGTAGCCGAGAACCTCCGCGCGACAACGACTACTTAAGCAATGCTTACCTTCACCATGTTGGCCTTGCCCTTGTCCTGAATGGGCATGGAACCAGTGTTTATCACCACATCGCCTTCTATGAGGTGGCCAGTAGTGGTGAGGACATAGCGGATGTCAACAATGGTGCTATCCGTGCTGATGAGGCGGTCGTAATAGAAGCTGCGCACGCCCCACACCAGGCTCAGGACGGTGAGCAAGGGGCGGTTATCGGTAAAAATAAAGATGTCG
>DASVTG010000102.1:0-7682 GCA_036387695.1 Hymenobacter sp.
CTCCGGCAACCGGTAACCAGCCCGTCGCGCCGCCAGAACGGCTGAAAATTGCCGCGGGCCCTCCCGAAAATTTCCTTCAGGCCTAGGCAATAGGCCGGCGGGAGGGCTCGTTTTTGTGGCGGCGGGTCTGTATTTTTCGGGACACCTCCGTGCTCGGCTCATGCAGAACTACTACCGCGTTTTGGGTATTGGCCCCCTGGCCACGGCGGGCGAAATCGAGCAGGCCTACGCGCGCCAGCGGGCCCGCTTCAAGCGCCTCGCCAGCGCCGACCGCGCCATGAAAGCCCGGCTGGCAGACGTGGAAACCGGCTACGACATCCTCGGCAACCCGCGCCGCCGCTTCGCCTACGACCTGCTCCTGGCCCAGGAGCCGGCCGTGCTGGGGCCTGCCGCCGCGGCCGCCGCTCAGGAGCACGAGCGCCTGCTGCGCTACGCCCGCGTGGCCCGCAGCCTAAACGCGGCCCTGCTGATTTGCTGCCTGCTGCTGGGCCTGGACTGGGCCCTGCCCCAGCGCGAATACGCCGCCGAAACCGTGCGCACCCGCTTTCCGGTGTCCGTGTCCTCGTCGCTGTCCAACCCCCAAATTGCTTACCGGGTGCACACCGAGCACACCTCGTTTCGGCTGCCCAGCGCCATTGGCTACCGCGTGCGCGAAGACGACCGCATCACGGTGTGGCAAACGCCGCTCCTGGGCGTGGTGCGCCGCGTGAGCGCACCCCGTTCGCCCGACGGCCCCGAGCCGTTTCAGCCCTACGGCGGCACCCTCTACGGCACTTTTGCCCTGCTGCCGCTCCTCATGGCCGCGGTGGCGGCCGTGGGCTGCCTGCCCGGCCGCACCGCCGAAACCGTGGTAAACACCGCCGTCGTGAGCGGGTTGTTGGCTGTTCTCACGCTGATAGTGTTGCTGTGGTTCTGACCCCGCCGCAACATCCCAGCCCGTCTTGTCGTCATGCTATTGCCAAACGGTCCTGCTTCGACCCGTCCGGCGCACACCCAAACCAGCCCCGCGCTTGTTGCTTTACTTCTTTTCGCAGTATGGATTTTACTTCCTCGAACCCCGAAGATTTGCTTTTTGACGCGGCCCGCCGCGGCGACGTTTCGACCTTGCACGAGCTGATTGCCTCGGGCCTCAACGTGGACACGGCCAACGCCAAAGGCTTCACGCCCCTCATCCTGGCGTCATACGACGACCATTACGACGCCGTGAAGTTTCTGCTGAACGCCGGCGCCAACCCCAACGTGCAAGACGCCACCGGCAACACGGCCCTGATGGGCGTCAGCTTCAAGGGCTATTCCGACGTGGCCCGGCTGCTCATCGAGCGCGGCGCCGACCTCAACCTGCAAAACGGCAACGGGGGCACCGCCCTCATGTTCGCCACGCTTTTTGGCCGCAACGAGATGGTGCGCATCCTCGTCGAGGCCGGCGCCGACAAAGACATTCGGGACGCGCGCGGCCTCACGGCCCTGGGCCTGGCCGGGCAGCAAGGCAACGAAGAAGCCTGGGCCGTGCTGGGCGGCGAGCCGTCGGAGGCCTAAAGCGCCGCCCACGCCCGGCGGGTGCGCGGCTAGCCGATGCTGCGCACCACGCCGCCATCCACCCGCACCGAGGCGCCGTTGGTGGCCGCGGCCAGCGGGCTGCACAGGTAAGCCACCAGGTTGGCCACCTCGTCGGTGGTGATGAAGCGCTGGAGCAGCGACGACGGCCGGTCGTTCCGGAAAAAGTCGTGCTCCGCTTCCTCTTTGGTCTTGCCTTCGGCGGCCATTTTCTTGATGAACTCCTCCACGCCCTCCGACGCCGTGGGACCGGGCAGCACCGAGTTCACCGTCACGCCCGTGCCTTTGGTGAGCTCGGCCAAACCGCGCGCCACGCCGAGCTGGGCCGTTTTGGTGGTGCCGTAGTGAATCATTTCCTGCGGAATCTGGAGCGCCGACTCGCTCGAAATAAACAGAATGCGGCCCCAGTCCTGCGCCAGCATCAGCGGGAAGTAGTGGCGCGACAGCCGCACGCCGCTCAGCACGTTCACCTCGAAGAAACGCAGCCACTCCTCGTCGGAAATTTCGGCGAAAGGCTTGGGCTCGAAGATGCCGACGTTGTTCACCAAAATATCCACGGCGAGCACTTCGCGCAGCAAATGGGCTACTTCCTCGGCCTTGCCAAAGTCGACGGCTACCCCGCGCACCACGGCCCCTGGCGTGGCAGCCAGAACAGCGGCGCGGGCTTCCGCTATGCGGGCGTCGGTGCGGCCCGTAATGATGACTTCGGCCCCCTCGGCGGCCAACCGCCGAGCGATGGCCAGGCCAATGCCCGCCGTAGAGCCAGTAACGAGTGCGGTTTTGTGGGCAAGTTGTAAATCCATGGGAAGGAGCAAGGAAAGGTTTTGGCTTTTAAACTGGAAAAGCTCCCAATTGGATGTGTGCTGCTTAAAAATGACTTAGCGACTCAAAGCAGTTTGCCTGGACTGGAGTAGTCTCAGCTCATCAACCCGATTCAGGGTTGGGTGGCAACCCACGGCTTGTTGCAACCCACCAAGTGGATTGGTGGCCGAGGCGGCATGCAAAGCTTGATTTATTAGAAATATTATATTTTATCAGTTGCAGTTAATAGGTTTGAAAAATGTTTTTATTCTGAGAACTAAAAATGCTGTTTTGTAAATAAATATCCGCTTTATTTGTTCCATAATTTTCTGATTACACGAATAAGCAAGCATCAAATTACTTAACCAGTCCTTTATACAGAGTCCACTAATAGTAGAGTTATTATAAGAAATTAATAAAGAGTGTAGTTGCTTAAACAGCTGCGCTTGCTAAGTATACAGCTATTTTAGACGAGTGTGCCCCCGGCCATTAGCCGGGGGCATTACTTGGTTAATTGCCCCAAACGATTGTTGTCCGGTCAAACGTTTTTTCTTTCAACCCTTACCCAAACCCGCCCCGCTATGTTCCTCACCTCTACGCTATTCTTACTCAACCAAGTAGTGGCTGGCGGCCCGTCAGCTGCACCCGCCGGCAGTTCGGCTTCGGCTACCCACGCAGCGGCGCCCACCGTAGCCGGACGGGTTGTCACGGAGTCGGAAGTTCCCTTGCCGGGCGTGGTGGTGTCGGTGCAAGGCACGGCCCACATAACCAGCACCAACGCCGACGGCGATTTCCTGCTGCCCCTGGCCGACGCGAAAACGGTGCTGGTGTTCAAATGCCAAGGCTACCGCGACCAAACGCTTTCCGTTTCCACCGGCACGCCCCTTACGGTGAAGATGTACTCTTCCAGCGGTGTGGCGGCCCCGGCGGGGGCAGTTTCGGGCAGGGGGGCGGCGCTCGTCTTCTCGGAAGTGTTGCCCACGTTTCCGGGTGGCGACGCCGCTTACGCCAAATTCATAGGCCAGAACGCGCGGTACCCGGAAGCTGCTTTGGCCAAAGGAATTTCGGGCAAGGTGTACGTGAGCTTCGTCGTGGACGAGGATGGCCGCATCACCGACGCCGAAATTGCCCGCTCGGCAGGCGACGGCTTCGACGAAGAAGCCTTGCGCCTGATTCGGCTCATGCCGTGGTGGAATCCTGGCAAAATGGCCGGCAAGCCCGTACGGGTGACCCGGACTTTGGCTGTCCCGTTCGTGATTCGGGAGCGCCGCTAGTCCATGGCGGGAGCCGGGCGCGCCGCTGCGCAGGGCGGCCGCTGCCTAAATTTTTGCGCCCTGGCACTTGCGGCTCAAGGCATTGAGGCGGCGCACAAGCTCGGCCACTTCCTGCTCGTTCTGGGTGTGGAGGGCAAAGGTGATGGAATCGGCCAGGCCCGACGACTTTTTGCCTTCGGCCCGCTCGCGGCGCTTCACGGTGAGGTCGTAGTAGCGGCGGCCGGTGTCCGAATCCTGCTGGGGCGAGTAATCGATGCTGCCTACTTCGGCCCAGTCCAGCGCGAAGGTGAGTTCGAGCTCGACTTTTTCGTCGGTTTTTACGCCCCAGCTGCCGCCTTTTTTGGTGCTGCTCACGTTGATGTTGGTGGAGCTGGTCCCGGCGGGAGTGCGGTATTTGCGAATGGTTTGCCGCACGCCGCAGTTGGCCAGCGAAACCAGCACTTCGGCGTTGTCGTCCGGTTCGGGAATGCGCACCAATTGATTGAGGCGGGTGGTCAGGGACAGGACCTCGGCGGCAGGGGCTTGGGCTTGGGCAGTGCCGCTCAGCAGCAAAGCGCCGGCTAGCAACGAGAGAAAAAGATGGCGCATTACAGTCAGCAAAGGCGTGCACGAATGGCGTGGCGGCACAAGCCCCGCACGGGTTGGGCTTCTACGGAGCGCTAGATGCGGGGCCCGCCGCTTGGGTTGCTTGGACCCAGAAGATTTGTTGCTGACCCCGCTTCAGGCCCACGACGTCAACTGCAACGCCGCCAGCGCCAGCAGGGCCGGCACGGTTTGCACCAGCAGGATGCGCGGCCCCGCGGTGAGGGCGCCGTACACGCCCGCCACCGCCACGCAGCCCAGGAAGAAACAGGCCACGTTGCGGTGCCAGTCGGGGTCGGTAATCAGCAGGGCCCACAACAGGCCCGCGGCCAAAAAGCCGTTGTATAGCCCCTGGTTGGCCGCCAGCACCTTGGTTGGGGCAAACAGCTCGGGCCGTAGCGAGCGAAACGTTTTGGGCCCGCGGGTGGTCCAGGCGAACATTTCCAGCCACTGAATGTAGACGTGGATGAGGGCCACGAGGCCAATGAGAACTTGGCTGAGGAGCTGCATGGGCTAATGGAAAAAGTATAAGTCCGAGAAGGTAGCCACTAAAAAAGCTCGCCGGGCAGGGCGAGCTGGTAGTTAGGCCGGGGCGTCGCTTTCGGCTATTTTGGCCGTGATGTACTCGTATAGCTTGTTGGCCAGTTGGTAGTTCAGCTCTTGCATGCGCGGCTGGTCGTACACCGGCAGGTAGCAGGAATCGTAAACTTCGTCTTGCCAATACGTTTCGGGACCGGCGCCGCCGTAATTACACAGCACGGCGTGGCTGACGGTGAAGTGGTCAAGCCGGAAGTGCATCGTCACGCGCACGCCCACGTCGAAGCCGTTGTTGCGCTGCCGGAAGTGGTACCATTTTTTGGAAAAGCCCACGGCGGCTACCTCAGGACGCGCCGAGGAAATGGCGGCTTGAAGCGTGGCGCTGAAGGTTTTCACGTCGCCTTCTTCCTCCAGCAGCACGGGCTGCGGCGGCCCCGAAGCCACGCTGCCGGCGTAGCCGTGGGTCATGAAGAAGTCGTCGAAACTGAGCGTTTGCTGATTCAAATCGGCGAGCCAGCCACTGACCAAAGCCTCGTAAATCTGCGCTTGGATTTCCGCGCCCCAGAGGGCCCGCACGTTGTCTTCCCGGCGCTGGAGCTGCTCTTTTAGCTGCGCCAACTTTACCTCCAGCTCCACCGGTTCATCAATCGATTCGCCCTTCGCGGCCCGGATTTGTCGGCGCAGCGAGGCTTCCACGTTCTCGATGAGGTAGCGCAAAAACGGTTCGGGCTCGCCGGCATCGGCAGTGGCCAGGGCGGCGAGGTAGCGGGGCTGGTCGGCCGCTTTGAGCACCGCGATGCCGTAGCCGTGCCGCAAGAGCACCAAGTTGAGGAGCAGGCGCGCCAGGCGGCCGTTGCCGTCCTCAAACGGGCGGATGTGGGCGAAGCGGTGGTAGAGCTTGGCCGCCAGCTCCACGGGGTGCAGGGTGGGAAAGGCGGCTTCGTCGCGGTACCAGCCCAGCAGCCCCACCACGCGGGCGCGGGTGTCCTCGGGGCTGGAGAAGTACACCAGCTCGCCGGTGGGGGATAGCGCGTTGTTCGGGCTGGTTTTGTACTGGCCGGCCTTCCGGGCGTGCGCGAGTCCTCCATCGGCCCTACCCAGCAGCACTTTGTGGAGCGCCCGCAGGTGCTGCTCAGTGAGCGGATGCTCGTCGCGCGCGAAATCCATCAGCCACAGCACGGCCTCGTTGTGGGCTTGGACGGCGAGGTGGTCGCGCAGAGGTTTGCCAGCCGCCGTAAGCCCGTGCAGCAACAGCGAGCGAGTCTCGGGCAGCGTGAGCAAGTTGCCCGCCGCCGCATTCGCGTGGTACGTCCATTCCAGCCGAAGCTCCTGCATGACCGGCTGCTCCTGCTCCGGCGCCAGGGGCCGCAGGGCATCAAGTTCAGCTTTGAGGCGGTCGAGGACGAAAAGGAGGGGCATGGGTGGCAGGGAAATCAGATGCAATGCAAAATGGGCATAAAAAGGCCCGCCGGCGGGGCGGGCCTTGTAGAGAAGGACGAGACTATTTGAGAGAAGCTCGGAAGTAGAGGCTGCGCTACAGCGTGTAGGTATGGGGGCTTTTGTGCACTTTTAGTAAATGTCCGGTCTGTTTCAAAAACCGACTTTTCACTTGCTGAATTTTGGTAGCAGGCAATGGGCAATGATGATGAATGATGAAAAACAGCTTTGTGGCCATTGCTACTTCCAACTTGGTCAGGGTGCTTTTTAGTTGCTCAACGGCATGTTCAACGTCACTGCCTTTCAACTCCACATACAATGCTTGAGCTGGTAGCACTAATACGTAATCGCATTGCGGAACAGCGGCCGGCAAGTGCTCGTCCACTTTAATACGCTTTACTGCCGTGGTAGAAGGATAAACCAGGATGAATTTGCTGCGCTCCTCTTCCAGCACCGTGCGCAGGGTTGCCCGCACCATCTTAGCTGGCCTTTTCATCCGCAGCAGCCTGAGCTTCTAGGTGCAGCAGCTTATCAAATTGCTGCGAAATTCTTTCCGATACTTCGTCTAATACATCCGCTATTATCAGGCCATCTTCGGCCGAGACGATGGAGCGGGCTTCGCCACCTGCCAACGCATAAACCCGGAAGTTTTCCAATGCCAAATGCTGGTTTTTGGGCACGATGCGGTACAGGGTCCGCAGCTTTGCCGGCTGGTCTCTAAATTGTTCGGCCAGTTGGTGGGCCCGGATTAGGTTATTGAATGTTGCAAGTAAATAAGGGCTGTGTGTGGTGATGACCAACCGTGAGGAGAACTCTGCTAAGCTCAGATTGAATACGCCAGCCATCAGTCGCACCATGGCCCATTGCGAATCTGGGTATAGATGGGCTTCGGGCTCTTCCACGTACAGGGCATGGACAATGGATTTTTGTAAATCACCCAAGCAACTTAGCAGAAACAGTATCAGTGGAAATGCTTCCTGCTGCCCGGATGAGGCATGGGCCAATGATATTTGCCGACCATCGGCCAGCACAAGCAAATCATCGTCTTGCCGTGCCACCAACTGACCCTTCATAATGTGTTCAACCAACGGGGCTAAGCTTTTCAAATGCGGGTCGTCAGGGGAAGGCTGTCCTCTGCGAGCATATTCGTATTCACGCAAAAAATCCCGCAAAAGCGGGTCCGTGACGGGTGTGGTGGACAAGAACGTAAGAAGAGTTCCTTTTAGAGCTGAAAAGATGGAACGGCCCGCGATAACAAATTCTTGTGCCATGAAGGGTGGGACACCCATAACATTCCAAACCCTCATCATCCAGTCGTCTACCAGCTTGGCTTTTTCAGTTTCCGCTTGTTTCATCATGGCCCGACTGGCCCTTTTGGGAGAAGTAACAGTATACTTTTCTTCGACCAGCGCAACTTGAGTTCGCAAGTCGGCGGCCAAATTTTGTATGGTGGATGGATAAGATAACCGGAGTCGTTTCTTTTCTTGCATGACCTCT
>DASVTG010000103.1:0-2018 GCA_036387695.1 Hymenobacter sp.
GGAGTACCCCGAATTTGCAATTCGGCCCGGTTGCGCGATTAGGCCCCGCGTTTCTGACCCTCCACACGGGCCGAATTGGAAATTCGGGGTACTCCGCCAACGGCCCCAAACAGGTGCCAAGAGCTTTTTGGAAGTGTAAGGACGCACGGTTGCGTCTCCACCCCCGTTTCTATTGACTCCTAACGGCCGTCCGTGCAGCAGTAACCATATCTGGGGCCAAGCCACCGGTCCGACCGGTTGAAAAGGACAAAATAGTTTCGCTGGCAACCGGTCGGACCGGAGGATACGAGTCTTTAATTTCTTACTAAAGTGCGGGGAGCGTTGTTTCTCCCTTTCCGTCCGAACCCGCTTTTTACCTGCCTGATGGCCGACCACCTGCTCGTTTTTGCCCGCGTTCCGGAGTTGGGCCGCGTGAAAACTCGGCTCGCCGAAACGCTGGGCGCCGGGGAAGCCCTGCGGGTGTATTGCGACCTGCTGGCCCGCACCCGCGCCGCTGTCCTTGGGGTGGCCGCGACGAAAACCCTGTGGCTGGCGGGCGACTCGCTTACCGCCAGCGCCTGCTTCGAGGGCTGGACTGGCTTTGCCCAACGCCCACAGGCGGCCGGCGACCTGGGCCAGCGCATGCACCGAGCCTTTGCCGACGCGTTTGCCGCCGGAGCCACGAGCGCGGTTGTCATCGGTACCGACTGCCCGGAGCTAACCCCAGGCCATTTGCAGGAGGCTTTTCGGCAATTGGCCCGCCACGACGTGGTGGTGGGCCCGGCGCAGGACGGCGGTTACTACCTCCTGGGCATGAGAACCTTAGTGCCTGACTTTTTCCGCAACAAGCCCTGGAGCACCGATGCCGTCCTGGCCGAGACCTTGGCCGACGCCAACCGCTTGGGCCTTCGCGTCGCGCAGCTGCCCACCCTCAGCGACGTGGACACCGCCGCCGACCTGCGGGCCTGGCAGAACCGTGTGCGCGGAGCCGAGGCTTCAGCAGCAACTGGCCGCGGGGCCGGCCCACTCGGGAATAGGCCATAGCGCAGGCCCTTGATGATGTCCACGCGGAAATGGGCGCCGTAGCGCGTCTGGCTGCGCATGTCGGCGGTTAATTTTTCCGCTCGACAGGCGCCCAAGGTCTGATTAGCAGCCTGTACTTTGTCGTTTAGTAACATTCTCGATTTCAGTTCAAAGCATTTTGCACTAGGCTGCATTTCCGAATAGCGACCACTAAATCCGTAGTAACCGCAGCGAATTTCAGTGGAATACGGGCATTCTTGCCGCAAAAATGACCGTATAAAGCGGGCCACCACCGGAATAAGCTGTTGGCCGCTTTTGCTGCCCATGCTTTCCGTTTGCCGCGACGCCCTGCCCGATAGTTACCTGCTGGTTGTCGCCTCCGATGACCAGACCTTCGACGCCCATGCCCTCGACCGCGCCCTGCACCGCGCGGGCCGCAGCGGTAAGCAAGCCGTGTGGTTAGACTGCAGCCTGCTGGCCCCGCGCGACGTTACGCCCGAAATGGGGCTGCTGCTGTGCGCCTACGCCGAGGTTTTCGCGGCCCAAGGCATTGTGCTGGTGGTGGCCCACGCCGGTGCCGCCCTGCAGCTAAGCTTGGCCGCTGCCGGCTCGGATGCTGGCCCCCGGCTGGTGGGCTCGCTGGTCGACCCGCCTCCTTTCGAACAACCCACGGCAGGCGATGCCCCTTCCCCCATCAGTTCGCTGGACCCGCCAGCCGCATCACCCCCTCCCAGGCGGCGCCGGGCGGCTGGTGTGCGCCGTTTGAGAGGGCCGGCTCCCGACGCCCGTAGCGCGTTAGGCAGTTGAGCCTTTAGCAAGTCAGGCACCGCTTTCTTGAGCTGGATTGAAGCCAACCTAAGCCCGTTCAACAAAAGAATTCGGGAAAAGCACCGGGCTTGAAGCACACCACAAACAAAAAAGCCCTTCCCGGCACCGGGAAGGGCTTTTGGTGGCAACAGTTGGAATCGAACCAACGACACCAGCATTTTCAGTGCTGTGCTCTACCAACTGAGCTA
>DASVTG010000104.1:0-3101 GCA_036387695.1 Hymenobacter sp.
ATTCACTCTTCACGGTAACTCAGCTGGCGGACATTTTCACTGGCAAAATCAGCAATTGGAGCCAGATTACCGGCAAAAAAGAGCTTGCGGCCATCAACGTGGTGTTTGATGCCAACCGCAGCAGCACGGCTCGTTTCGTGCGCGACTCCTTGACGCACGGTGCGCCGCTCACCACCCGGGTGTTTGCGGCCGAATCGAACCCGGCTTTGCTCGACTATGTTGCCACGCATCCCAGTGCCATTGGGGTGGTGGGGGTGAATTGGATTTCGGACCGGGACGACCCTGCTGCCGTGAAATTCGTGAACAAAGTGCGGGTGGCCAGCATCACGGCGCGGCCCAATCCCACCCCAAACGACTATATTCAACCCTACCAAGTTTACTTGGCCGAAAAAACGCCCGCGCAGCTGGCCGAGTACCCGGATTTGCAGAATTACCCGCTTCGGCGTAACCTTTACGTCATCAGCCGGGAAGCGCGGGCAGGGTTGGGCACGGGGTTTGCATCTTTTGTGGCAGGCAAGAACGGACAGCTGATATTTCAGAAATCGGGCTTGCTGCCGGCGCAGATACAGGCTCGTATCGTGACCACGCCTAAACTGTAAGCGCCCGGCGCGCGTATTCCTTTTTTATTACCGCTTTTTCATCTTTTCTCCATCCTATGAGTTTCAAGCCCTGGAAACAGCCGCTGCTCGCTGCCTCGCTACTGGTAGCCGGCACTACGGCAGCCACCGCCCAAAACGTGCAAACTGCTCAACGCGCCATTGAACTAGGCCGTTACAACGAAGCCCGCGCCATGCTGCGCCCCGGCTCCACGCCCGAAACTGCGTTCGAATTGGGCCGGCTTTATCAGATGCGCGACATGCCGGATTCGGCTGCCATTTATTTCGACAAGGCCGCGGGCGCTTCGCCCATTGGCCAGATAGCGGCCGGACGTGCGCTGTTGGCCAAAGGCCAAGTAGCCCCAGCCGAGTCAAAATTCGACGCCGCTGCCAAAGCGACCAAAAACAAGGACGCCAAGATTTTGACGATGATTGCCCAGGCCTATGGGGAATCGGATTTGAAAGAAACCGGCAAGGCACAGACCTACCTGACCGCTGCCCAAACGGCAAGCAAGGGCAAGGTTGACCCCGCCTTGATGGTGGCCCGTGGCGACATCTTCCTGCACTCCGACCAAGGCGGTGGGGAAGCCATGACCAGCTACGACCAGGCCATCGCGGCTAACCCCAGCTACGCGCAGGCCTATTACAAAAAAGGTGCGTTGAACGTCCGTTCACGCAACTTTAATGAAGCCCGCACAAATCTGAACAAAGCAGTGGAGCTGGACCCCAGCTATGCCCCTGCTTACCGCGAACTGGCGGACATGTACTACTACGCTGGCCAGTATGATTTGGCCGCCAGCACTTTCCAGAAATACTTGGGGCTTGCTGAGCGCACTCCGGCCACCGATGCGCAGAACGCCTCGTTCCTGTACCTGACCAAGAAATACCCGGAGGCTTTGGTGGAGGTAAACAAGGTGTTGCAAACCGACCCCAAGAACCTGACCATGAACCGTTTAAAGCCATACCTGTTGTATGAAACCGGTGATTTTGCTGGTGCTGCCACGGCCATGGACGCCTACATGAAGTCGACTCCTCCGGAAAAAATCATCCCGGAGGACTACTCGTACCAAGGTCGTATTTTGGCTCGCGCTGGTCGTGCAGACGAAGGCATTGCCATCCTCAACAAAGCCATTACCGCTACCACGGACCCGGCCAAAAAGGGTGAATTGCAGAACGACTTGGCTACTGCTTATATGGCCAAGAAGGACTACAAGAATGCCATTGGCGTTTACAGCGCCAAGCTGAAGAATGGCGGTGACCTTACGGACCAATTCCGTCTGGCTTCGGCCTATGGCAACAACAAGCAGTACGCCCAGGCTGATAGCGTGTACGGCATCATTCAGACGGCTCGTCCCACCTATGGCCCCGCTATTTTGGCTCGCGCCCGGGTGAATGCAGCCCGTGACGCAGATGGCAAGCAAGGCTTGGCCAAGCCTCACTACGAGAAGTACATTGAGTTGTCGAAAGCAGAAGGTGCCGACCCAACGAAGTTCAAAGAAGGCCTTGTGGCCGCTTACGGTTACCTAGGCGTTTACAACTACCAGAAAGGCGACAAAGTAGCTGCACAGTCAAACTTTGAGCAGGTGTTGGCCTTAGACCCCGAAAACGAAGGTGCCAAGAATAACATCGACGTGCTGAAAGCCAAGCCCCGCACTCCGGGCAAAGCGCCAGCAAAGGCTCCGGCCAAAGCGTCTGCTAAGAAGTAGTACCTGAGCATCAACCATGTCCACGAAGAGGGTCCCATTGCTACCGCAATGGGACCCTTTTTTTGTTGAGTGATTTGTCAATGACTACGCAGCCCAAGCACGCCATTTTTCCAGAACAGCCTCAAAATCCTGGGGTAGCTCTGCTTCAAAGAAAAGCTGCTCGCCCGAAGTGGGATGGACAAAACCGAGCGAGCGAGCGTGCAAAGCCTGACGGGGCATCAGTTGAAAAGCATTTTCCACAAAGGCCCGGTAAGTGCCGGTGTTCTGCCCTACCCGGATTCGGTCGCCGCCGTAAGTAGCGTCGGAGAACAAAGGATGGCCAAGGTACTGCATGTGCACCCGAATCTGGTGGGTGCGGCCCGTTTCCAGCACGCAGCGCACGAGCGTCACGGGGCCGAAGCTCTCCAGCACTTCGTAATGCGTCACAGCGGGCTTGCCTTGCTCGCCGCCGGGGTACACGGCCTGCACCTTGCGGTCGCGCAAGCTGCGGCCGATGTGGCCACTGATTGTGCCCGTGGGGCCGGGCGGCGTGCCCCACACCAGGGCCAAGTAGCTGCGCTTGATGGTGTGGTGAAAGAACTGCAGCGAAAGGTGGGTCATTGCGAATTCTGTTTTTCCAATTACCAGCAGCCCCGACGTGTCTTTGTCGATGCGGTGCACCAACCCAGGGCGGATTTCGCCGTTGCGGCCCGTGGGCAGATTGGCCAAATGATGCGCCAACCCGTTAACCAGCGTGCCCTGCCAGTGGCCGTAAGCCGGGTGCACCACCAGCCCAGCCGGCTTGTTCACGATGAGCAGT
>DASVTG010000105.1:0-4128 GCA_036387695.1 Hymenobacter sp.
AAGCCGTGCTCAACGCCGAAGGCACTCACTACGTGCTGAATGGCCAGAAAATGTGGATTACCAACGCCGGTTTTGCCGACGTATTCATCGTGTTTGCTCAGATTGACGGCGACAAGTTCACCGGCTTCATCGTGGAGCGCAACACGCCCGGCCTGAGCCTCGGCAACGAGGAGCACAAAATGGGCATCAAGGGCAGCAGCACTCGTCAGGTGTTCTTGGCCGATGCGCTGGTGCCGAAGGAGAACGTGTTGGGTGAGATTGGCAAAGGCCACCTCATCGCCTTCAACGTGTTGAACATCGGCCGCATCAAGCTGGCTGCTGCTTGCTTGGGGGCCACCAAAATGGCTGCCACGCTGAGCGTGAAGTATGCCAACGAGCGGGTGCAGTTCAAACTGCCCATTTCCAAGTTTGGCGCCATCCGCTACAAGCTGGCCCAACAAGCCATCCGCATCTACGCCGTAGAATCGGCTATTTATCGTGCTGGCTCCGACATCTACCGCATGGAGCAGCAGCTCATGGCCGAAGGCAAAGGTGCCAACGAAGCATTGCTGGGCGCCGCCCGGGAGTTTGCTGTGGAGTGCGCCATTCTGAAAGTAGAAGGTTCGGAAGTGCTGGACTACGTAGTGGACGAAGGCGTGCAGATTTATGGCGGCTACGGCTTCTCGGCCGACTACCCCATGGACCGCGCCTACCGCGACTCGCGCATCAACCGCATTTTCGAGGGGACCAATGAAATCAACCGCCTCTTGGCCGTTGACATGATTCTGAAGAAGGGTCTGAAAGGTGAAATCGACCTGATGGGCCCGGCCCAGGCCGTGCAGCAGGAACTGCTGAGCATCCCAAGCCTGAGCCAGGACGAAGAAACCGGCCTGTTCAGCAAGGAGTACAAGACCATTGCCAACCTGAAAAAGGCCGTTTTGATGGTAGCTGGCTCGGCTGTGCAAAAATTCACCGCGACGCTTGCCAAAGAGCAGGAATTGCTGATGAACATCGCCGACATGGCCATCAAGGTGTACATCGCCGAGAGCACCCTGTTGCGCGTGGAGAAGGAAGCCGCTGCCAAAGGCCAGGAGGCCTTGGCCGTGGAAGCCGACATTGCCCGCGTGTACTTGGCTGATGCCGTGGACATCGTGGAAAAAGTGGCCAAAGACGCCATCGGCAGCATGGCCGAAGGCGACGAGCAGCGCCTGTTGCTCATGGGCCTCAAGCGCTTCACCAAAGCAGAATTGCTGAACGTGAAAGAGGCTCGCCGCCGCGTGGCCGCCAAGCTTATCGAAGCCAACGAGTACAGCTTCTAATCCTTTCCTTGCATACAAAAAAGCCGCTCTTGGTTCAGGAGCGGCTTTTTTGTTGTTCTGCGCCGAACGTTATTTCAACACAATCTTCTCCAACTGCAAGGCGGCTGATTTCTTGCTGGGCCGGCTCACGCCGATGATGGTTTTCTCGTTGAGCCAGCTTGTGAAGTCTTTCACGTAAGCCAGTTGCTGGTCGGCGGCCACGTTCAGCTTCAGGCGTTCGGGCGGGCCCACCACGCCGGTTTGCGCGTTGATGCGCCGCAAATACAGGTCTGACTTCTTCTCAATGTTTTCGAGGGTAATGAGTTGGATGGTGCCGCCAAATACCGCTGCCCGAAACCCAATGCCGGTGTAAGCGTCCACGGCCGGGGCCACTTGGTCTTTGGCCACGATGCTGTGCCAAGTGGGCTGGCCAAATTCGTTGTAGCCAAACACATGCAGCTCCCGGGCGTGCACCGGCGCCTCGTTGCCTTCTTCGAAATGGCGTTCGGCTATCACCACGAGTTGTTTTTCCGGCGTCAGCAACAACTCGCCCATGTACACGTCGTCGAGGCGCTTCACGTCCACGCCGCTGGCTTTGCTCACTTCTGCCAAGTAGGCTGGGGTAAAGCGAAATTCTGGTGAGAACTTCATGTCGCCGGCGCCATTAAAATCATACTTCACCACTTTCAGGCTGTAGTACTCGCCGGTTGCGTAGTCGGCGCACAGAGCGGCGGCGTAAAGGCTGCCATCGTCGAGCAGCGTGAAGCGGGCGTCGCGGATGGTGACGGCCTTGCCGCCAAATGTGCCGCCCACCGGCACACCCAATACTTTAATTTCGGGTGAGTTGCCAGCAGCGTAGCGCCGCACCGTCAGCTTCTTCATGCCGTCGCTGACCATCGTCACGTACTGGGTACCATCGTTGGCCACGTGCACGGACGGCGAAAAAAAGTCGCCCTGGTCGCGGAAGTCGTAGGTTTTCTGCTGCAGCTGGGTCAGGTTTTGGTCAAACAGCGTGGCCGCAATGCTTTTCACTCGCTGCTGGTATGTGAGGTAGCGAAAAGCCAGCAGCCGCGACCCATCAGGCGAAATGGAAACGCCAGGGCGCCGGTCGCGAGGTGCCACGGCCATCACCACTTTGGCAGGACTGCGCTGGCCGTTTTGCATGTTCACGGCCACCACACTCAGGTTTTGACCGCTGTCGTCTTTATGGTGCAATACCACTAGGGCTTGTTGCGGACCGCGCCCAAAAGCTTCCAATGTTTCGCCCGGATTTATGGGAATGGTGGTGCTCCACTGTTTTTTAAGGTCGGCGTCGTAACGCTCTACCGAGTAGCCGCCCGCACTTTGGTGCGCCAGAATCACAAAACCCGAACCGTCGGCCAGCGGCAAGGTCTTGCGAGGCACGCGCATGTCGTACCGGTCAGGCCCTTGCTCGGGCAGGTAGCTAAACGGAGCGGACTTTACTTTCTGTGCCATCGCCGGAGCCTCGCCGCTCACACTCGCCAGCATCCATCCCGTCAATCCAATCCACAACGCTCGATGCAACATAAATTATGGCTAAGGTTAAAAATAGAAGAATAAGTTGTGGCCCAATTGCCACCCCAAAAGTACCGCCTTGGGACTTGACGGGCTTCAGCAGGCCGTTTGTAAGCCTGAAAATGAGGGCTGGTAACAAAAAGTTGTCTCAAGCATAACACTAATGGGGTCACCTTCGTACAGGGACACCGTTTACTTAGTGCCTGCCTTCGGAAGTCACATGCAACCAAAAAGCAGGCAGGTTATTAAAAGAATTTCATCGCGGTTTACGCGCAGTTAAGCGACTGATTATACATTTTCAACGGGCACATGCCCACTTCCCTCACCCCAAGCGTACCTTTGCACCCGCATTACGTTATACTACTATGAAGTCATTACTCAAGTTTAGTTTATTGTCGGCCCTGATTATCAGCGGCAAACTCTCGAAGCAAGCTGCTCCAGCAGCAATGGCTCAGGCTCCAAGTGTTACGACCGCGCCCGATACATCTATGGTGTTTGTGCACCACATGGTGCCCAACGAGCCGGCGAAGCCAACGCGACAGCAGTCACGGCAGAGCAACCGGCTGTTCGTAGCCGAGATGTTTTAAATTGAATCTGCGACTTGTAAAAAGGTCGTTTTTTTTTGCCTTTTAGCAAGGCAATTTACCAGTTAGCTGATTCGACTCCAATTGACTGCCGTTGCCGGCAAGCTCTCAATGTGGCGGCGGATGTTGCCGTTGTCCGGATGCGCTAGGTTTGGGTCCTCGGTGAGCAGGGCCTGCGCGGCCGCCCGGCTTTCGCTCAAGATGCGGCCATCCTTGGCTAGGTCGGCAATAAGCAGGTCGAGCACGCCGCTTTGCTGGGTTCCCATGAGGTCGCCGGGGCCACGCAGTTTTAAGTCGATGTCGGCAATTTCGAACCCGTTGTTGGTGCGCACCATGGTTTCCAAGCGGGTGCGGGCGTCTTTGCTTAGCTTAAAGCCCGTCATCAGGATGCAGTAGCTCTGGTCGGCGCCCCGGCCCACGCGGCCTCGGAGCTGGTGCAATTGCGAAAGACCAAACCGCTCGGCCGACTCGATGACCATCACGGAGGCGTTGGGCACGTTCACGCCAACTTCGATTACGGTGGTCGCCACCATAATCTGGGTTTCGCGCTTGATGAAGCGTTGCATCTCGAAATCCTTCTCCTCCGCCTTCATGCGCCCGTGCACAATGCTGATTTGGAACTCCGGGAAGGCGCGGGACACGCTTTCGTAGCCGTCGGTCAGGTCTTTGTAGTCCATCGTTTCAGATTCCTCAATCAGCGGGTACACGATGTAGACCTGCCGGCCGAGCTT
>DASVTG010000106.1:0-5960 GCA_036387695.1 Hymenobacter sp.
AGTTCGCGTCCCGAACGATACCCGAACAACTTTAATGGCACGGGGACGCGAACTACAAAGTTCGCGCTACGGCGTGGCTTGCAACAGCTCCCGGAACAGCGCATCCAACCCCGCCGCGCCGGCCCGCAGCACCGGCAGGGCCTCGCGTGCGGCTTGGCCGGCCGCATATTCCGCTTGCAGAAAAGCCACCAGCGCCGCGGGCCGGGGCACGGTGGTTTTTTCAGTGGCCGAGGCTTTGGCCGTGAGCAAAGCGCCTACTTCCGCCTGCAAAACGGTGGGCAGGACTTCGCACAGCGGCGCAAATTCCATGGGCGGCAGCGCGTGGCGCTCCCGAATCCAGCGGGCGGCCAGGGCCGAGCGCAGGGCGTAGAACAGCCGTTTCAAGCGGACTTCTTCGGGCAGCAGGTCCTCCTCTACCCCGCGCCGAAGCTGGCCCAGGTAGTGGTGCAGGCCGGCTTTCAGGTTGAAAGCCGCGGGGAGCAGCGGGGTTAGCTGGGTCCGGAAATTTAGGGCTTCGTGGTACACCACCGGCGATTGCAGCCACTCAAACAGGGCGGCGTTAGAGCCGCGCAGCAGGCGCAGGGCTTTGCGCAATTCCCAGCCGGCCAGGTCCAGCTCGTCGTTCACGGAGAAGTTGAGGGTGTCGGCGCCTTCGTCCAGCGTGAGGTACCACTCGGCAGGATGGCAGTAGATGAACCGCACGTCGTAATCCGAATCGGGCGAGGGAAAGCCCCAGGCGCGGCTGCCCGACTCGCAGGCGTACAGCACGCGAATGCGGTGGGTGGTTTCGAGTTCGGCCAGGGCCGTGTGAATGCGGGTGCGCATGATGAAAGATGATTGCCGCGCCCATCATCAGTGGGGCGGGCCACGAAAGTAGCAGGAGCCCGTGCGTCGCGCTATTTTAGCAGCTCACTTTGGGGCCGGCGGCTCGCACCCACCTGCGCAAAGGCTCGCCCAAAGCCTGCAGCGACTGATGCGGCCGGTGCCGGACCAGCGCGTTGCGAACCCCGAAGGAAAAGCGCACACCGCCCCTAATTACCCCGTTGCCGCGGGCTCACCGCCTCCAAGTCTTTTCTATGCCAGCCATTCAAGCGCTTGTTCCGGGCCAGCGCTACCGGGTTGTTCGCGCTTTCACCGACCACGACGGCGGTTTGCATCCGGTCGGCGAAACGTGGGTGTTTGAGGGGACGCATTTCGTGCCTTATCACGATGGCCTTACGCTACAAGTGAGCGCGGGTGGAGTACCGCAAACGTACCGCTTGCAATGGCTGCCGGAAGAGCAAGGGGCGCTCATCGAAAACTTCACTGATTTTGTCATGGCCTGCTGAACCACGTGCGCCATGGGGCGGCAGCTATTCGGCCAGCAAGTGGCTAATTTCGAAAAGGAATTTGCTAACGACGCACCGGCCCGGGCAACGGCTGGCCCGGCCAAAGAAGCCTACGCGCCGGCCGCATTTCCCGCCCCGGCGAAGGTGGACGAAGCAAAAGTCAACGCCGTTGTCGAACGCACCAACACCGCGAGCAAGTACTACAACGTCCTGATTTTGCTGAACGGGGTTCCAATTTCGGCGCCGCAGATGAAGCAGCTCAATCCGCAAAAAATTCAGAGCATGAAAGTGCTGAACACGAAGGAGGAAATGCGGGCCTACACCGAGGCGAATTTGAATGCCATTATTCTGTTGCTGGCAGCCGAATAATTAGTCGTCGCTGCCCAGGTAATTAATTACCGGCAATTGCGTTTTACCAACGTTTTATTTCCCGTATTTCAGTCCGGATTTCACTGGAAATAATTTGCGGTCGTCGGGGTCGAGCGACGGCCATCCTGCTTTATCGATGTACAGGGGCTGAATGCGCAATTGCGAGGCAGGCGCCTTCGGTGAGAAAGCCGTTGTGGCCGCGGCCGGGCAAACCGCCAGCGCACCCACGATGACGATGCTGCACAATTAGTAGGAAGCGAGCACAAGCCGGCAACTGCCTGCGAAGGCCAAACGCCCCGCCGCCTTCCGGAAAGAGCCCCGTCGGCGCCTGCCGGGCCGCGGCGCTGACGAAGCTCTTTCCGCCGCGCTACTTTTTCTTGCCCCAAACGGCCACGCCCGCGTCGTTGAGGCCGGTGAAAACGATGGTGGGCTTCTTGTTTTCCCAGTCGCGCCCCTTCTGCACGTACACCTTCTCAACGGCGCCGGCGGCGGTGCGCAGCTCCAGCCAGGGCGCCGCGTAGGTCCACGTGTTGGTGGGCGTGTTGTTGAAGGTGCCGTTGGCGGCCAGCGTCAGGGGCACCGACGCCTGAAAGTCGGGGCTGGTTTGCTCGCGGTCGAAGCCGGGCACCACCTGGTAGCCCAGCGTGATTTGCTCCCACTCGCCGGCCAGGTCGGCCGGGGCCACGGCGGCGTTGTCTTCGCCGGCGTACCGTTCGGGCGAAACCACCGGCCAGCCGTCGGGCGTCCAGAATATTTTTCGCACGTGCAAGTCCATGTAGTAGGAGTCGATGCCCGGCCGGGCCTGGTGGGCCATGAAATACTGCCCGTTGGCGTCGGCAAACACGCCGCAGTGGGCCGTGCCCTGCCAGCCGCTGTGGCCCGCAAACCGGTACGGGGCCAGAATCATGGGGCCGTGGTCTTCCACCAGGTTGAGGTCGCGGCCCCGGTAGTCCAGGAACGGCCCTTCGGGGCTGGCCGACCGGCCCACGCGCACGTTGTACTTGGTTTGGAGCCAGTCGTAGGCGATGAACAGGTAGTACTTGTTTTGCTCTTTGTTGTAGATGATTTCCGGGGCCTCAATGTTGCCGTTGATGGTGTTGCCCGCAAAGCCGCGCTGGGCAATGCGGCGGCCTTTGTCGCCGTTCGTTTGGGCCAGGCCGGTGGCCGCGTCCAGCCGCAGCAGGTAAATGCCGTCGAAGGCCGAGCCGTAGTACATGCGGTGCTGCCCCTGCGCGTCCACGAGCACCGTGGGGTCGATGGCGTTGGTCATGGGGGCCGCCGTGTTGCTGGAGCTCACCACCACGCCCTTGTCGGTCCAGGGCCCCTGCGGCGAGCTGGCCGTGGCCAACCCAATGACGCTCACCTTGAACTTGTCCGACGCCAGCGAATAGTAAAGCCGAAACTCGCTGCCCACCTTCAGCACGTAAGGCGCCCACAGCAAGCGGTTGGGAACGGCCCCGGCGGTTCTCAGAAAAGCGCTTCCCAGGGCGGGGGCGCCTTGAAACACCCATCCGACAAACTCCCATTGCACCAGGTCCTTGGAGCGCCGCACTTGCAGCCCCGGCGTCAGCGCGGCGTCCGCAATGCCGTAGCCCACGTCCGTGCTGTACATGTAGTAGTAGTCGTCCACCTTGAGCACGGCGGGGTCGTGCACGTTGTAGGGGCCCCAGCCCGCGGCACGGGCCAGGGGCGCCACGTCGGCGTACGTGTCGTTGATGGAGTTGATGTCAAACGCTGGCGGCGGCGTGGCCGTTGGCACCTGAAAAGCGGGGGGGGCGTCTTTCTGGCACGATGCGAGCCCGAGCAGCAGCAGGACGAACAGGCCGCTGAGCGGCAAATGAAGGACTGTTTTTTTCATGAGAGTGGGAGGTGGCGGGAGACAGTACGCTGACAAGGCATTTCGGAGCAAAGAAGTTTATCAATCAATGCCGGTTAACGAATAAAGCAGTTGAGCTTGGCCACGAAACCCATGCCCGCAAAGGCCTCGGCCACGCCGGCAACCGGCAAATAACGCCCGCAAACCACGGCCCCTGCAACCAAGCCGGCTTCCTGTTCATCGGCGCCCCCATAGTCATGGCCGCCGCGTTGCCAGCGGCCCTGCCTTCGCCAACGCGGCCAAACACGAACAAGGGCGGCGCGCAGGCGGCAGAAGACGGGACCCCGGCAATTCGGGAAATGGGTTCGGCGGCCTTTTTTTTGAAGCGCGCTGCTTCCTCAGCCGCCAACTGAGCCCGCGGATGGCGCCGGTGCTGCGCCCAAGCCGGGCATTGGCATTATTGGCATTAACGATTGTCAAGTACCTTGAGCCGGTTAACGCCACTGCTTGGCCAATCTGCTCCATTTTGTATGTCTCTCGTGATTTCTTTGCGCTGCCTGCCGGCACGGCTGCTGCCGGTCGGGGCTTTGGTGTTGTCCCTGGTTGGTTGCCAGTCTTCGGGTAATTCCGGGACGTCAACGGCCGCCGCTACCGCTTCCGCGGACTCTACTGGCACCTCGGCGGCTGCGCCCGGTGCCATTCGGGCGGCCGAGTTGGGCAGCTACCTCCAGGCCGTATCCTCGGACGAAATGCAGGGGCGCAAGCCGTTTACGGTGGGCGAAGAGCGCATCACGGCCTACCTGGTGGCGCAGTTTAAGCAGCTGGGCCTGCAGCCAGCGCCTGGTGGCAGCTATTTCCAGCCGGTACCGATGGTGGAAATCAGCGTGACCCCGGCCCCGACCATGCAACTTGAAGGCAAAGGCCAGAAGCTGACCTTGCAGTACAAAACCGATTACGTGGTGTTCACGCAGCGCGAGCAGCCCACCGTGGCCGTCGCCAACTCGCCGCTGGTGTTTGCCGGGCACGGCGTGGTGGCGCCCGAATACGGCTGGGACGACTACGCCGGCCTCGACGTGAAGGGCAAAACCGTGGTGGTGCTGGTGAATGACCCCGGCAACGCGGGCACCGACTCCACCCTCTTCAAGGGCCAGGCCATGACGTACTACGGCCGCTGGACCTACAAATACGAGGAAGCCGCCCGCCACGGGGCCGCCGGCATCCTCATCGTGCACGACACCAAGCCCGCCGCCTACCCGTGGAGCGTGGTGCTGAGCGGCGCCGTGGGCCCCAAGCTGCGCCCCCAAACGCCCGACCGCGGCGCCAGCAAGTGCGCCGTGGAAGGCTGGCTGACGCTCGACGCCGCCAAGCGCCTCTTCACGGCCGCCGGCCAGAGCTACGAAGCCCTTTATGCCGCCGCTAACCAGCGCGGCTTCCGCCCCCGCGCCTTGGGCCTCAGCATGAGCACCAGCCTGCAAAACAAGCTGCGCCGCCAGACCTCCAAAAACGTGCTGGCCGTGCTGCCCGGCACCAGCCGCGCCGGTGAATACATCATTTACTCGGCTCACTGGGACCATTTCGGCGTGGGCAAAGCCATTGCCGGCGACTCCATCTACAACGGCGCCGTGGACGACGGTACCGGCCTGGCCGCCCTGCTCAGCATCGCCAAAGCCTTCCAGACCGCCAAGGAGAAGCCCGCCCGCAGCATCGTGTTCCTGGCCGTGACCGGCGAAGAGCAGGGCCTGCTGGGCTCGGCGTACTACGCCCAGCACCCGCCGTTCCCGCTGGCCAAAACCGTGGCCGACCTCAACATGGACATGCTCTGGCCCTACGGCCGCATGAAGGACCTCACCGTCATCGGCTACGGGCAGTCGGAGCTGGAGGACTACGCCCGCGTGGCCGCCAAAGAACAAGGCCGGTACGTCCTCCCCGACCAAACGCCCGAAACCGGCATGTTCTACCGCTCCGACCACTTCAACTTCGCCCACGTGGGCGTGCCCTCGCTCTACGCCAGCGGCGGCTTCGAGCACCGCACCCAGGGCAAGGCATACATCGCCGAAAAGCGCCAGAACTACACCACCAACATGTACCACAAGCCCGCCGACCAGTTGGACCCCAACTGGGACCTCAGCGGCATCGCCGAAGACGCGCAGCTTTACTTCCGCGTCGGCCAGCGCCTGGCCAGCGAAACCACGTTTCCGCAGTGGCGCGCAGGGTCAGAGTTCAAGGGCGCGCGGGACAAGATGGCGGGGCAGTAGCGCATCCTGCGGCGTGAACAATAGCTGAGTTTTATGGCCAGCATTAATCCGATTCTTCAGGCGAACCAATGCATTCCACAGCATCCGCCTGACGGATGTAGAGACGCGACACTTCGCGTCTCGGCGCGTGAACGATTTATTGAACATCAGCCAGACAACGCAGTCCCGGAGACGCGAAGTGTCGCGTCTCAA